>JBBAKZ010000231.1:3494-5360 GCA_040403275.1 Arcicella sp.
ATCGTCCCGATTGTTTCGGGAGCTTTGTAAAATACAGGACGAATGGCGGTACCCAAATTTCCTAAATCTTGATACAAATTTTTATTTCGTTGAACGAAATTATAATTATGAACTCCTTCAATAATCGTATCAATAGTATAAAGTCTTTTACGGTTATTAAAAACATCTTCCTCCAAGAAATACTTGGTTGAAGTGGGTCCATAAACAACTTTGGTCGAATCATCGAGCCCGATTCGTCCTTCCGTATTTTTCTTGACTTTATCTTGTGGATTTGCTTGCGGAAAACCCGTTTGCTGATTACCCGTTGGAAAACTACTCCCACTCTGTTGGGGAAGAGAAGTAGGAAATTGGGCTTTTAACGAGCCTGCAAATAAAAGACCAATCGTGGTAAGGATATATATACTTAATTTCACGCTACAAATTTAGGGAAAAAAGCTGAAAGCGGGAAAAATGTTAAAAGCACTATGGATGCTAAAACGGATGAAAAGGGCGTGTTTTATTTTTATTTACCTTTTTTCACCTTCTTTTATCCTTTCAAAAATCAATTCATCAAAATTAGCTTTCATTTCGGTACTCAAGAAATCAATTTCAATCGGCAAATAATACAGTGTAATACCTTTTAGTAATGGGTGGTTTAGTAAAGGTTTGAATTTTACCATATCTTTTTCAGTCATTAAAATCGCTGTTCCTTCAAATTCATTTTGGGCAATCATTGCTCGTAAATCTTGCTCATTAAAATCGTGATGATCTTTGAAAATCAGGTGATTAATTACGTTAAACTTCCGCTTTGCATACGCTTCAAACGGCTTCGGATTCGCAATTCCCGATAATAAAACAACTTTTTCCAAAGCTATATTTCCTTCTTCAAAACGACAATTTAGCGGTTTCCCGTACATAATTTTTGTAAAAAAATGGGTGTATTTTTTCGAAGATATGGCTGTAAATCATTCGCTAAGGAAAGCTGTTTATCCACCGAAAAATCGTCAGGACATTTAGTAATGATCACGATATCAGCCCGTTTTGCTCCGTGCCTACGTTCACGCAAACGTCCGGCTGGGAAAACAAAATCATCAAAAATAGGTCGGGAAAAATCCATCAGCATCACATTGAAAGATGGTTTAATCGCTCTATGTTGAAAGGCATCATCCAGAATAATGACGTTAATATTAGGTTTCTGACTAATTATTTTGGCAACAGCCTCTACCCTATTTTCGCCAACTGCCACGTTTATTTCATCCTTAAATTTTTGATAAAATTGATAAGGTTCATCGCCAATGCTGTGGGCATTTGCCTTTGAATCGGCTAATAAAAACCCCTTCGTTTCACGACCATATCCACGACTTAGCGTAGCAATTGAAAATTTATTCGCCAATAGTCGTATTAAATATTCAACATGAGGCGTTTTTCCTGTACCGCCAACGGTCAGATTACCAACGTTAATAATGGGCATATCAAAGGAAAATTCTTTCCATAAACCTTTGTTATAACAATAATTTCGAATATCCGTAACGAATCCGTATAACAAAGAAAAAGGTAGGAGGATTAATTGTTTCAAATTCATTAGTTTGGATATCAACCGAATCTAGTTAATTGCTAATTGAGAATTGGTAATTAAAATTTACCGTTTAATAAAAAATCTTAAATTACCTTACAAAATTCTAAAAACGTTGGGACTTTTTAGTATATTCACTCCCCTTTTAAAAAACTTAACATCCAAATTTCGATTAAGATTTTCCTACTAAATACCTAACCTACGAAAAATCAGACAATTAATAGTTAAACCAGTAGCTAATTTCTTAAAATTTTAGCGTTAAAAATTATTGCCATTATACCCTAACTGTCAATTACAAAAAATGAGTCTCAAAG
>JBBAKZ010000232.1:0-5358 GCA_040403275.1 Arcicella sp.
TGAAAAATTTAACTGTTATTGTAAGTTTATTTTTATGTATTGCCTTGACTAATAATGCTTTAGCCATGGGGTTTCCGCATAATTTATTGGGAGGAAAGAAGAGTTTAATGAAAGAAAAGGTTAATAACAACCACGGGCAAAATGTTGCCAAGAGAGTAATATTGTTAAAAGATAGTCGTTTGATTTATGCAGGTCGGAAAATATTGAATTATATGTTCCGACCCAAGAGTTAAGACATTTTAGAACACATTATTTATTAAGTTTTGGTTTAAGGATGATTTGTAGCGAAGCTCATTGGGTTTGGCTACATTTGTTTAGCCCCGTTACTCCTAATGGGGGAAATTGGTACACTGATATTTCGATTCAAAATTTCACTGTCGCATCTAAAAATTTGCTTTCATACGCTTATTTGGACTCAAAAATTCACCCATTCAGGGTTAGGGGGGATTTCTATAAATCTCATAATCTCCGCTTCATCCTTGGCATCAAACCACTGAAATTCGTCTTGGTTTTTGAACCATGTCATTTGCCTTTTGGCGTACCTTCTGGAATTTCTTTTGAGTAATCTTACCATTTCTTCACGATTATATTCGCCATCGAGATGTTCGTAAATTTCACGATAGCCGACTGTTCTTAGGGCGTAATGTTCTCGGAAATCCATGACCAATTTGGCTTCTGCCTCAAGTCCATTGGTGAGCATAATGTCCATCCGTTTGTCTATTCGAGCGTATAATTCTTCCCGTGGGCGTTCCAATCCAATTTTTATCATCTTAAAGGGTCGCACAACTTTTTGATTTTTTCTAAAACTCGAAAAAGGTTGTCCCGTAGCCATACAAACCTCTAAAGCCCGCAAAACCCGTTGCGTATTCTGAATATCCACTTGTTGATAATAAATGGGGTCGAGACTTTTTAGTTCATTCGCCAATACTTCAAGTCCTTCATTTTCAAGTCTTTGCGCTAAATTTTGACGTATTTCCAAATCGGCTTCGGGCATTTCGTCAATCCCTTCCGTGATTATTTTAATAAACATGCCAGAACCGCCCGTGAGAATGGCTACATCTTTTCTCTTAAAAATTTCTGACAAAACTGCTAAACAATCACGTTCAAAATCTCCCACCGAATAATAATCTTGAATGGAATGCGAATTAATGAAATGGTGCTTTACGCCGTCCATTTCTTCGAGGGTTGGTTTTGCGGTTCCGATGGCAAGTTCACGGTAAAACTGACGAGAATCCGCTGAAACGACCTCGGTATTAAGGAGTTTTGCGAGTTTTACGCATAAATCGGTTTTGCCAACTGCGGTCGGACCAGCGATAATGATAAGGGTTTTGGGAGAAATCATGGCGCAAAATTAATGCAGTCTTGGCGAATTGTAACCGTTGACGCTAATCAATAGTAAAAGAATCCATACCCTCATGATTTAGAAAACGTAAATTCTTGTCTTTGGACAGGCGTGGATTTGCAAACAGCATCAAATTCTTCGATAGAATTAAACTTCAATTGTTCTATAATTTTATATTCGTAGAACACAGCAAATTTATCAGTTTTAAACACCAAGGTTCTACTGAAATATCATTATTGGGCGTGTAAAACGTTTGATTCATCTTGCCATCGGGACTTTGCGAGACTTCCATTTTCCGCCCTTCGGCTTGTATTTTGTCCATACAAATCAATAAAGAAAAAGCATCACACCACTCCATAAGTCGATAAAGATGGTCGGCAAATTTTTTATCGATATTTAAATCTATTAAGATTTTGGCTCGATATTTCTCTTGTTCCGTTAAGAAATCATCTAAGATTTTATCCGTTTTTCGCTTATCGCTATCATACAAAAATTTCATGTGAAACGAGGTAAGCAAGCCATTTAACTGACTTTTAGCAGAAGAAATTTCCATTACATTAAGTTGCTGTGTCGTTTCAAATTTCTGCACTTGGCCCTTAACTTTAAAATGTCTGGGCGCTCCAGCTTCGGTGAGATTTCGGTCTTGCTTCGTTTCGTTTACGCCATCATCATGTTCCGCAATGGCAATAATGGCAGGAAGAATAATGTCATTAGGCAAGTCAATGTCGTATTGATAAGCCAACATAGCGGCTAATAATCCGTGGGAGCGTTGGTTGATAATTTTCCACCCTTTTTGATGTGAAGTAACAATCATGAGTTCAATGCTAAATATTTCGAATAACTTTTATATCAGGATATTCTTGAATCACTAAAATCATACCAGTAGAATAGTTTTCGGAGGGATTTTACGATAAAAAATGTGATAGATAGAGAATGACATAACTTAGTGGAAGTTGAACCAAATTATCGAACTTTAATTATGAAAAGTTATGTCGCAGTCTATAACGGCAAATCATTACCTCCAATTCAAAAAAAGGGTTATCGAGAATTCTATCCTACAAAAAGACGTATAAAAAAACATCCCGAAAGTTCTAACCCACAATGGAATTGACTCGGGATGTTCTAACAAAACGGAAATATTATTTTACTTCACAATCTCCAAAGTCGTCAAGGTAACTTTTCCTAAAATCCCGGATTCTTTGGTAGTCCAGTTTTTGGTGGTAAAATAGCCGTCTTTTCCTAAATTTTGCTTCAATCTTGCCGATACATTGATGTTATAAAATTTCTGCCAAACTTCGCCCTTTTTCTCCAAAGCAATCACTCTATTGGCCATTGAGTTTGCCACTTCAACTGTCAACATATTCTGAGATTTTAAACGGTTGGCGGGTACAAATATTTTGAAAGATGGCCCCAATAAAGTACCCAAAGAAATACCATTGACGATTACTTTGGCACTTTCAGAAACATTGCCTAAATCTAACCAGTAGCCTGATTTTGAAATTTTTGCTAATTTGAATTGATGTGAATAAGTCGCAATGCCTGAGAAATTTTTGTAATCCTCTCCTTCAAAATTTGTCCATGAACCTAGTATTTTTGTTTCAATCGTTTTAGGTAAAATTTCTCGCCCTTTGGTAAAAGCTATTTTCCAATTCCCGACTAATTCTTGGGTTGATGAGGCTTTGAAATAAGGATATTTTTCAGCCTTTAAAATATCATTATGCGTTTCCAAGATGATGGATTCGCCCGCCGATAATTGCAAATACACTTCGTTTGTTTTTACCTTGAATTTTGCTAGACCCAATTGCTCCGTCATTGGATTATACAAAGCTACGGATTGAAAAGGTGTTTCAATTTTCACCCAACCATCAAAATTATTGGCGGTTTTATTATTGATAAAATAGGTTTTGCCTTGGGCAGACGTTTTTCTGATAGATGACAACCCTTGATCAATCATCGTTGCTCTTTGCACTTTTGCCCTTGCCATGATTTGTTCCAAATTCTCACCCATGACAAAAAAACCTTTTCCCACTTTAGCTACGTTTACGCCCGAATTTTGGATAAAGTTCAATTGCGATAACAGTGCCTTAAACTTCGCTTGACGTTCTGCTAAATTCGCTAAACCTGGTACGTCTTTTGGCAAATTATTGTGAATCACAATCGTTGCGCCATCTTTGGCTAATTGTAAAATTTTCGCAAAAGTTTCTAAGGGAATCGTTTCATTTTCAGATAGTAACACCGTTTTCCAAGCAGTTTCACCACTCAGAATTTGCTGATTTTTGACGCTTAAATTTCCGATTTGTTTATCCGAAATATAGTCGAAAGAATAACCTCGGTCAAGCATTTGTTGGGCTACCGTTTTGAAATCTGTCTTATTAAATTCCGGCGTTACACCGTCAAAATGTTGCAATAAACCTTTGGGCGTTTGTTCCGAAAAACGGTCATAAATTGGAAAATATAAAAGAATATCATTGTCGGGTTTGGTGTCTTGCAAGAAAGTTTGTGTGCGGGCTACGTACTGATTTAAAGCACCAAAATGGTTCCAAAATGGATTGTGAGGCGTAAAATGCGTTGCCGCATAAAACAACCAGCCGGGGAATGGTTCATTTTGTGGCGAGTAGTTTGTGCCGTGATAAAAAACGTGGTTCACTCCACCCAAAAAGAACAAATCAAGGTCTTTTTTGACATCGCCTAAATTGGAAAGAAAATGCTCATTATCCCACGTGGCCGATTCGGAAGAAGTCAATTTTTTGCCCATTACATTTGAAGCCGAAGACGCAAATTTGATACGCAATAAATCCGTGCCTTCAATTTCTGGAATATCCACCATGGCGTATAAATCCAACGTATTTCCCGGTGAACCATGCGCTTGATTTCTCACGATTTTACCACGAGCATGACCCCAATTTGCCCAAGCAGAAGTATATTTTTCCAAAATTAAGTCAGAAATAGTCGTTCGATAATCACACAAAACTCGGCTGTTTAAGTCTGTTTTTTCTTGGCTAAAAAGGTTTGGCAAATAATTCCGCAGGTCGTATCCACGTCTTTTTTGAAACTCGTTGAATAATTCCGGCGTCCAATCGGCTTGTCCTTTGGCATCATCTACTTCGTAAGAATCATTGAAAAATGCTCGCATTGAACTTACGTCCGTCTTGGCAAAAGCTTTATCGAAGGCTTGGAGGTAATTTTGAGTGGCTTTTTCTGAAAAATGGTCAATCACATCGCCTTCCCCACCCGGTCCTGCACGTTCTACCATTTTCCCATGCCAACCAGAGAAAATAGCATAAAGCGACCAATTTCCCGTTGGCGCTTGCCAATTTAATTGTCCTTCTACATTGACTTTATCCGTTAAATTCAGCGTTTCGCCTTTGTCGGAATAGGCCATTAATGTTTCCAAAGGCAATATTTTGTCAAATTTCACTTGGTCAATCGCCAATTCTTGCAAATTGTCATTTTTACTAATCGGTTGTTTTAAATCTTTCGGTTCAACATTTTTGGGCAATACAAACCGAATCATGGCTTTTTGCTGAAAAGTGATATTTTCGGTTAACTTTTCGCCTTCTTTCAAAGCATAAACTTTGTGAGCCACGTACCGACAAGCGTCTTCTGGTTCCACCCAACGACCCCCAAAAGGCCAACCCGAAGCATTGGCCAAGTCGATTCCTAAACCTAAACGTGTCCCTTCGTTGAGTGTGTGCTTGAATAAAGAAACCCATTTTGGCGAAAGAAAATCAACGAATTGCGCTTCAGTACCTTTTACGCCATAAATTGGGGTGATTTCTAAACCGCCCAAACCCACTTTTTGGTAGTTTTCCATGTTGAAAGTTAAGTCTTTGGGATTCACGGCATTGCCTTCCCACCACCAGCGTGACCACGGTTTGGATTGCTGCGTAATGGGTTTCCATTTGAGCGTTTGGCTATTTCCGATGAATGAAAATAACAGAAAAATAGTAACGAATAATCTTGAGATTGTCATAATTGAATTAATTGGTAATTAGAAAAGGCAAAAAGTATCAATG
>JBBAKZ010000233.1:0-1348 GCA_040403275.1 Arcicella sp.
GGCTCGGGTTTATTTAACCATGGCAGGATTTCCACTCAAGCAAGTAGATAAATTAGATTTAGCGAAAAAAGAATTAGCCGACATCATTGCGCAAGAAGCTAAATATTTTGCTTTCCCTGCTACGTACAAAGACCTTTTCACGATAGCTGGTAAGAATAAATCTAATGTGTTTGAGGTACAATATATTTCGGGTGGAACCGGTTTAGGAAATCAAGTTCCGGCGGTGCAAGCGTTTCAATATCCTTCGCAATGGTCGGCTTTTCAACCAATCGACGGCTTTGATGGTGAGCCTGACCCAATTTTAGTGGCAGCTTATGGTAAAACAGATGTTCGTAAAGTAGCCACTTTAGATTCAGGTTATACAGATGCAAAAACGCTTGCTAAATCGGGAAGAGTTCAGTTTACGAAATTTTTAGAAAAAGGCTCAACTCTACCAACCAATAACCGAGATTATGCGACTAATTTTCCCGTTGTTCGTTACGCTGATGTTTTGTTGATGTACGCTGAAATTTTAAACGAACAAGGTTCATTGACAGAAGCGAATGCTATTTTAAATCGGGTTCGTACGTTTGCAAAAGCGACAGTAATTGCACCAAAAACACAAGCAGAATTTCGTTTGGCCATGGAACAGGAACGCCGTTTAGAGTTTGCCGCCGAAGGTTTACGTTGGCATGATTTAATACGTACTGGAAGAGCCATAGAAGTAATGAATGCTTTTGCACAAATATATTCTATCAAATTGGCTAGACCAATTAATGAAAATGACCTTATTTTTCCAATTCCATTAAACGAAATGAATATTAATCCTGGATTCTGGAAACAAAATGCGGGCTATAATTAAGCAATATTTTCGTTGATGTTATTGTGAATACGCACTAATACCCTGTTTAATAAGTTTTTCTGGAAGTTGAATTCTTTGAAAGAATTTCCCGAAAGTTATTTTTACTTTCTGGAAATTGAATTCTCTGAAAGAACTTCTAGAAAGTAGAAGGAACTTTCGAGACGTTGAAATAATGTATTAAACAGTGTAATTAACTTTTCAAAATAGTAAATAATAAGAAAATTGGGATTTTTACATAACCCCGACAGCGGTTTTAAACCCTGTCGGCGGTTAATGTTTCAATAAATCAACAAATTGATGAACCTAAAACTATTTATATTCCTACTGCTATTTTCCTTTTTTTGTTTCTCCCAAAGGTATGTGGAAAATCTCAATCGAGGATTAGTAGCCGTGCGTACAAGCCCCAATCAAGTATTTTTGACTTGGCGGTTATTGGGTACAGAACCCACTACAACTACGTTTAATGTTTACCGAGACGGTAAAAAATTAAACACTACACCGCTAGCT
>JBBAKZ010000233.1:1358-5355 GCA_040403275.1 Arcicella sp.
GCTAGCTATTACCACTAACTTCATTGATAATTCAGAAAATACGGGAATTTATACCGTGCGAGCTGTCATAAATAATATCGAACAAAAAGACTCCGAAAAAGCAAAAACTTGGGATCAACCATATTTAGACATTCCGCTGAAAGCTCCCGCAGGTGGTACCACGCCCGATGGTGTGGAATATACCTATAACGCCAATGATTGTAGCGTTGGCGATGTGGATGGCGACGGTGAATATGAAATAATTTTGAAATGGGATCCTTCAAATGCGAAAGATAATTCTCAAAAAGGGTATACGGGCAATGTCTATTTAGACGCCCTTAAAATGGATGGAACGCATTTGTGGCGAATTGATTTAGGTAAAAATATTCGTGCGGGAGCGCATTATACTCAATTTATGGTCTATGATTTTGATTCTGACGGCAAAGCTGAAATCGCTTGTAAAACTGCTGATGGAACAGTTGATGGAAAAGGAAAACTCATTGGCGATGAAAAAGCCGACTATCGTACAACAACGGGTTACGTACTTTCTGGCCCTGAATTTTTAACGATTTTCAATGGACAAACCGGCGAAGCCATGGCCACAGCCGATTATTTGCCCGCTCGAGGAACCGTTGAAAGCTGGGGAGATAACTACGGAAATCGAGTGGATAGATACATTGCGGCCATTGCGTATTTAGACGGTCAACGCCCGAGTATTGTGATGGGGCGAGGTTATTACACTCGTTTGGTAAGAGCTGCTTGGGACTGGCGTGATGGAAAACTTACTTCCCGTTGGGTTTTTGATAGTGATATTAACAACAAAAATTACGAATATCAAGGCAATCACCAAATGACGGTGGGCGATGTGGATGGTGACGGAAAGGATGAAATTTTCAATGGAAGTAGCGCCATCGATGATGACGGAAAAGGATTATACGAAAATCATTTGGGTCACGGCGATGCACTCCACATGACCGATATGGATCCCGACCGTGAAGGCCAAGAAATCTGGCAGTCCCACGAAAGTCCTTCAAAATATGGTGCTTATGGACTTGAATTTAGAGATGCAAAAACGGGCATACCACTTTGGGGCGTTGATGGTGAAAATAAAGATGTTGGACGTGCTTTGGCCATTGATATTGACCCACGTTATAAAGGATATGAATGTTGGGGAGCAGTTGGAAATTTATACGATTGCAAAGGAAATCAAATTAGTACAGCCAAACCATCCATGAATTTTGCCGTTTGGTGGGACGCTGACCTTTCTCGTGAATTATTAGACGGAAATCACATTGATAAATGGGATTATTTGAACGGAAAATCTAACCGAATTTTAACGACAACGGATTATTCTTCCAATAATGGAACGAAGTCAACGCCCAATTTGAGTGCGGATATATTGGGGGATTGGCGAGAGGAGGTAATTCTTAGAAAAGCCGATAATACTTCGCTGAGAATATTTACGACTACCATTCCTGCAACCAATCGTATTTACACGCTCATGCACGACCCACAATATCGGGTGGCAATTGCTTGGCAAAACTCGGCTTATAATCAGCCACCGCACCCAAGTTTTTATCTGGGCGATGGTATGAAAACGCCACCAAAACCTAATATTCGGTTGGTTGGCGAGGAAAGTTCGCAAGTGGTAACGGGAACGGAAGAAAATATAACGCATAAAGCAACGATATTTCCAAATCCTTCTAAACATGCATTTCAGCTAAAAATGCAAGGCAAATTTACTTATTCAATTATCTCAGTGAATGGTAAAAAAGTAGAGACGAATACTTGTAAAGGTGAGTGTGAAATTGGGGCTAAAATTCCAAATGGCAGTTATATCATTCAACTAGAATCAAAACAAGGAAATGATTCTTTAAAGATTGTGAAAGAGTAGATTATTTAAGTGATATTTTTTGTACCCCAGACTTTAGCCTGTGCATTAATATTGCTATTCACAGACTAAAGTCTGTTGTACGAAATAAATAACCTTTTTAAAATATGAGCAAACAAATGTATTTCAAAACCATCAGCATCGGTTTGATAATTATGGCATTAAGCATTCATTCGCATGCTCAAAATATGCCTAAAAAAGCCGAAGTGTTAAAAGCAATTACCGCTGCCAATGCCTATTTTATGACCGAATGGTCGGATGTAAGTAAACCAATTTATTCACCCGATAAAATTCGCCCAAGCAATATTTGGACTCGTGGGGTTTATTATGAAGGATTGATGGCACTTTACAAAGTTGATAAGCAAAAACGTTATTATGATTACGCCGTTGCTTGGGGAGAAGCCCACCAATGGGGACTCCGAAACGGTACAAAAACCCGTAATGGCGATGACCAATGTTGTGGACAAACGTACATGGATTTGTATTTGATTGATCCAAAACCAGAACGGATCAAAGATATCAAAGCCTGCATGGATAATATGGTCAATAGCGAGAAAAAGGACGATTGGACTTGGATTGATGCTTTACAGATGGCAATGCCCGTTTTTGCACAGTTAGGTGTAATTTATAAAGATGACCGCTATTACGAAAAAATGTACGAAATGTATATGCACACCAAAAATGTGCAAGGCGAGAAAGGCTTGTATAATCCCACGGAAGGACTTTGGTACAGAGATAAAGATTTTGACCCGCCTTACGTAACGCCTGCGGGCAAAAGTTGCTACTGGTCACGTGGGGATGGTTGGGTCGTTGCCGCATTGGTTCGAGTGTTGGATATTATGCCCAAAAATGCCCCTCATCGTGCAGAATACGAGAAAACGTATTTGGAAATGATGAAAGCATTAGCGCCATTACAACGTGCCGATGGATTTTGGAATGTGAGTTTGATGGATGAAACGGATTTTGGTGGAAAGGAATTAACGGGAACTGCCTTGTTCACTTACGGCATGGCTTGGGGAATTAATCATGGTTTAATTAGCAAAAAAATGTACAAACCAATCATCGCCAAAGCGATTAACGCCATGTTGAAAGATTGCGTACATCCCAACGGATTTTTGGGTTATGTGCAAGGAACGGGTAAAGAACCAAAAGACGGACAACCTTTATCGTTTGAAAAAGTACCCAACTTCGATGATTTTGGCGTTGGCTGTTTCCTTTTAGCGGGTGCGGAGGTTTATAAAATGAAGTAAAATAAAATAACCATGAAAAAATATATTTTTCTTATTTTAAGCTGTATATGCTTAATTAGTGCCAAACAAAAATCCAAACCAACGCTCTATATTATCGGTGATTCAACCGTGAAAAACGGCTCTGGGAAAGGCGCTGACGGACAATTTGGATGGGGAACACTGATCCACGAACATTTTGATACAACTAAAATACATATCGAAAACCATGCCATTGGTGGCAGAAGTAGTCGTACTTTTTTGACGGAAGGACGCTGGGAAAAAATCTTAAAAAATCTCAAAAAAGGAGATTTTGTCATGATGCAATTTGGACATAATGACGGTGGAGCCATCAACGATACCACCAGAGCCAGAGGCACCATCAAAGGAACGGGCGAAGAAACCCAAGAAATTGATAATTTGCTCACAAAAAAGCATGAAATCGTGCATTCTTACGGTTGGTATATGCGTAAATACATCACTGAAACTAACGAAAAAGGTGCTACGGCACTTGTGTTTTCACCCGTGCCTCGTAATGTTTGGAAAAACGGTAAAATTCCGAGGGATGGCTACACCAAATGGGCGGCAGAATCAGCTCAAACGGCCGGGGCATTTTTTGTGGATTTGAATGAATTGGTTTCCGTAAAATATGAATTATCAAGCGAAGCAAAACTGAAAGCAGATTTCTTCCCGATTGACCATACGCACACCAATTACGCAGGAGCAAAACTCAACGCCGCAACGGTAGTTGAAGGCATAAAAACCTTGAAAGATTGTAAAATCAATCAATTTTTATTGACCGAAAAGCAAATTGAAAAACGTAAAAAAGAAGTTCCAGTGATTGAAACTGGTTCAATCTTTCCAATGCCAAATTCTTGGATTGACAAAGATACTAGTCATA
>JBBAKZ010000234.1:0-5355 GCA_040403275.1 Arcicella sp.
CTTATATTATTTTGGAAAACCCAATCCAATGAATTCTTTGAATTATGATTTCGGAAAAATTTTAGGGAATTCTTCTAAAAGTGAATCCGAACCGTGGACTCGAGCTGGACGTGGCGATACCGTGGCAACGGACGATGGCACCGATATTGCGGAGGACATTAAAGGAAAAATAAAAGAGAAAGTGGGTGAACAAATTGAAGAGAAAAAGAAATCAATTTTGGATATTTTCAAAGAACAAGTTCTTGGAAAC
Source organism: Arcicella sp. (assembly GCA_040403275.1). Lineage (GTDB taxonomy): Bacteria > Bacteroidota > Bacteroidia > Cytophagales > Spirosomataceae > Arcicella. The sequence continues at coordinate 251 of JBBAKZ010000234.1, forward strand.
AAGGAAGACAGCAAAGTTCCAACTGATTTAGACCAGTACATTCCGTCGTCAAAAACGAATACGGAAATTGTACGACACAATGCTTTCGTTTTAAATTATCGAGAAGAATTTGAATTAGCTTCTTGGGTTTTGCACCGCTTAGTTAAAGAAGCCGCCTATGGAAAAGCTGAACGCTCAAATGAGTTTTTGCCCGACCCACTGGTGGAATCTGGTTCGGCGGTTACGCAGGATTATTCTCGAACTGGGTATGACCGTGGTCATTTGTGTCCTGCGGGAGATTTCAAGTACGATAAGGCATTGGAAGATGAAACTTTTTATATGTCGAATATGTCGCCTCAAATGCCCGATTTTAACCGTGGCATTTGGAGTGATTTAGAAAACAAAGTCCGTTCTTGGGCTAAGAAAAGGGGTGATTTAATCATTGTTACCGGACCAATTTTGAAAAAAGGATTACCCACCATTGGAAGAATGAACAAGATTGCTGTCCCCGAAAAGTTCTATAAAATTATTTACGACCCAGCTACAGAAGAAGCCATTGCTTTTTTATTTCCCAATGAAGGTTCGGTGGAATTAGTAAAATCTTTCACCGTCAGTATTGATGAATTGGAAACCATGACGGGAATCGATTTTTTTGCCAAATTACCCGATAGTCTGGAACAGAAAATTGAGCGTCAAAATAATGTTGACGATTGGTATTGATTTAGGCGTTGGGTTTTAGGGGTTAGCCTAAAACATTCCTAAAATCAATTCTCTTCTAAAGAAAAGTAAAACTAAAAACAATCATGTTTAAAAAACTCAATTATCGACTTCTAATTTTCTTTGTTTTAAGTGTATTGTTTGAATCAAAAATGCAAGCACAATCAACCATTAAGTTATTTAACCAAAAGAATTTAAAGGGTTGGTATGCTTTTGAACCTGTGTCTGGTAAACAAAAAGATGCCTCAAAAATCTTTCAAGTCGATAAGGAGATGATACATTTAGGTGGTGAGAAAATTGGCTATTTGATGTCGGAAAAATCATTTAAAAACTTTCAATTAACGGTTGAATACAAATGGAATACTGATTCTACGGTTATTAGAAAAAGTAACAAGAAAAATAGTGGCATCATGTACCTCGTGCCTACCAATACGCCCGATACTTTATGGCCAAAAGGCATTCAATTTCAAGTAAAAGAAGGGGCAACGGGCGATTTTGTGTTACTTCAAAACGTTATTTTAGCAGTAAAAGGAAAGAAAACAGAAGCAGGAAAAAGTGTTACTTCAACTCGTTTTGAAGATGCTGAAAAACCTTTTGGCGAATGGAATACCGTGGTTATTACTTCTTTGAATGGGAATATCAAACAAGAATTAAATGGAAAATTAGTCAATGAAGGGATGCAAACGGAGATTTCAGAAGGACGAATTTTACTGCAATACGAAGGTTATCCCATAGATTTTCGGAAGATTAACATAAAAATATTATAGCCTTTTTATTTGATATTTGCCAGCCTTCAATTATTTATAAACAACATTCATATTAATAAAAAATAAAATTTAGACAGTAAATTAAATCTCAACTTTATGCTAGAAGTTAAAAACATCCATAAAAATTACGGCTCATTAGCTGTACTAAAAGGAATTGATTTACATATTCAGCGGGGGGAAATCGTGTCTGTCGTAGGGGCTTCGGGTGCGGGAAAAAGTACGCTTCTGCACATTGCTGGCACATTAGACCGGCCTGATACCGGGCAAGTCTTTATTGCCAATCAAGAAGTTACTAGTCTAAAGAACAACGACTTAGCAAAATTTAGGAATGAAAAATTAGGCTTTATTTTTCAGTTTCATAATTTACTCGGAGAATTTACCGCTTTGGAAAATGTATGTATGCCCGCTTTCATAGGAGGTAAGGAGAAAGGCGTAAAGGAGAAGGCTGAGGAGATTTTAGTTTTACTCGGTTTGCAAGATAGAATCAATAATTTGCCTTCCCAAATGTCGGGTGGAGAACAGCAACGTACTGCCGTGGCTCGTGCTTTAATAAACTCACCATCCATTGTTTTTGCGGACGAACCTTCGGGGAATTTAGACTCCAAAAATGCCCAAGAATTGCATCAACTGTTCTTTGATTTAAGAGATAAATTCAATCAAACTTTTGTAATTGTTACCCACAATGAAGAATTGGCAAATATGGCTGACAGAAAATTGGTGATGCAGGATGGGTTGATTGTTGATAATTAAGAATTAAGAGTGAATAATTAAGAATTGTGAGTTTGACCATTAATTCTTAATTATTCACTATTAATTTTCAATATTACGCTATCGCAAAACTCGAAACAGTTTTTGCTTCCAAGGTCGATTCCCCCATCAAAAAAATATCCGTCCCACGGGCAGCTTCACGACCTTCCGAAATGGCCCAAACTACTAATGATTGACCTCTTCGCATATCCCCAGCGACAAAAACTTTATCAATCGCTGTTTGGTAATTATGGGCTTTCACGTTTCCTCTTTCGTCAAATTCTAATCCTTTTTCTTCTAATTCAGCCAACAAACCTTCTCTTTGTGGATGCAAGAAACCCGCAGCAATTAAGGCCAATTCAGCAGGAATTTCACGTTCGTTGGTTTGAACTTGTGATGCTTTTCCGTCCTTCACTTGCATAACGATATCCGCAATTTTGATTCCTTTTAAATTTCCTTCTGCATCTCCAACAAATTCCTGTACGGCAATTGACCAATGGCGACCCGTGCCTTCTTCGTGCGAAGTGGAAGTGCGCAACATCATCGGCCAGTTAGGCCACGGCGTTTGCTCTGCTCTTGAGGCAGGCGGCATCGGCATCACTTCTACTTGGGTAATGGTTTTAGCTTTATGACGGTTTGAAGTTCCCACACAGTCAGAGCCTGTATCTCCTCCACCAATCACTACCACGTTTTTATCCGTCGCATAAAGTTCGCCCATCGGGTAATTTTGTCCTGCATGATTAACAAAACGTTCAATACCCGCAACTCTTTTATTTTGCTGTGAAAGAAACTCCATCGCTGGATAAATACCCTTCAAATCTCCACCAGGAATTGGTAATGTTCTCGGAATGGTTGAACCGCCCGTAAGCACAACCGCATCAAAATCTTCTAATAAATCATCAGTTTTGATGTCTTTTCCTACATTCGTATTGGTCTTAAAAACAATACCTTCTTGCTCCATAACCTCTACACGGCGTTGTACAACCCATTTTTCTAGTTTAAAATCTGGAATGCCGTATCTTAATAATCCACCAATTTTATCCGCACGTTCAAAAACTGTAACCGTATGACCTGCTTTATTCAATTGAGCGGCTGTTGCCATTCCTGCCGGACCAGAACCCACTACTGCAACCGTTTTACCCGTTCTTTTTGAAGGAATATTTGGTTTTACTAATCCATTCCCAAAAGCATACTCGATAATTGATTTCTCAATGTATTCAATCGTAACGGGTGGTTTATTGATTCCCAACACACAAGAAGATTCGCAAGGTGCAGGGCAAATACGACCCGTAAATTCTGGAAAGTTGTTCGTTGAAGATAAAATCTCGTACGCATAAGCCCAGTTTTGGTCATAAACGGCATCGTTGAATTCTGGAATTATATTTCCAAGCGGACAACCACTGTGACAAAACGGCACACCGCAATCCATACAACGACTTGCTTGGGCTTTGACTTTGTCAGCCGTAAAATCAATATCTATTTCTTTATAATCTTGGACACGTTCTGCAACGGGTCTTTTCTTAGGAGTCTCTCTCAATACTTCTAAAAATCCTGTGGCTTTTCCCATTTTTTTATCAGATTTTGGCATTCGGATTGTGAAAAATAAAAATCCGAATTTAATATTTTATGTAAATTAGTCTTAATGGAATTCATATCAATGAGCAATCTCAACCTGAATATCGAGATACACAACGTTTTTATCCTCCAAAACCTCTGAATAAGAAATCTCTCTCATTGCCAAGGCTTTTTTGAAATCTTGTGGCATTACCTTAAGAAATTGTGTCAAAATCGTTGCCCAATTATCCAAGATATTTTTCGCAGTATCAGAATCTGTGTGTTGCAAATGCTGTTCTATGTACATTTTGAGGATATTTTCATCTTCGATGGTCAATTCTTCAATGGCGACCATTTCAGTATTCAATTTGGGAGCGAAGTCTTTATTTTTGTCCCAAATATATGCCACACCACCCGACATACCAGCGCCAAAATTACGTCCAGTATCACCCAAGATGATGACCAAACCACCCGTCATGTATTCACAACCGTGGTCTCCAATACCCTCCACGACTACTTTTGCACCAGAGTTACGCACACAGAAACGTTCACCAGCCATGCCTCTTAAATAGGCTTCACCCGAAGTTGCCCCGTAGAATGAAACGTTACCAACAACTGAATTTTCGGATGGATTAAAAGTTACTTTTTTGTTTGGATAGACAATCAATTTTGCACCACAAAGTCCTTTTCCGATGTAATCATTCGTATCACCTTCTACTTCAAAAGTAATTCCATTCACAGAAAATGCACCAAAAGATTGTCCAGCCGTGCCCGTGAATTTCACGTGAATGGTATCGTTTGGTAAACCTTTAGCTCCGTATTTCTTCGTAATTTCGTTCGAAAGCATGGTTCCAATGGTACGATTCACGTTTATTACATCCATTTCTGCCGTAACTTTTTCTTTATTTTCTAAAGCTGGTTTGGCGATTTCCAATAATTTCCAGTCGAGTTGGCCTTCTAAACCGTGGTCTTGGTCTTCTTGTTTATAAAGCGCAACGTCTAAAGAAATTGGTTCTTTATAAAGAATTGGTGATAAATCTAAATTCTGTAATTTCCAATTATTCAAACCTTCTTTCTTTTCTAATCTATCCGCTTGCCCAACCATTTCATTAACCGTTCTAAAACCTAATTCAGCCATAATTTCACGCAATTCCATCGCTAAAAAGGTAAACAAATTAACCACGTGGTCCGCTTGTCCTGTATATAAGGCCCGCAATTCTGGGTTTTGCGATGCTACGCCAACGGGGCAAGTATTCATATGACATTTCCGCATCATAATGCAACCCGCAGTTACCAAAGCTGCCGTTGCCACGCCAAATTCTTCCGCACCCAAAAGAGCAG
>JBBAKZ010000235.1:0-2707 GCA_040403275.1 Arcicella sp.
AATAAGTTTTTATATTTGAGATAAATAATCAATAGTAATACCTTTTTTCATAAAACTCTATGGAATTAATACCTTTTAACGCAGGCGAGCTTGAAGTAGAATTCACCCGTCAAGAAATTAAAGTCCTTAAACTCGCTTCTGATGGACACCTAAACAAAGAAATTGCCGACCATCTCAATATTGCGGAAAAGACCGTAAAACGCCACAGACAAAACTGCATGCGAAAGTTGGGCATTAAAGGAAAACAAGCCATGAATAGATTTTTGATGAAGTTTAACGGCTAAAATGCTACCTAAGTACCACAAAAATGGTACTAAAATGGTTCTAAGGTAGTATTTACTTTGAGAGAAATGTTATGCAACTTTGTATCGTTAGTTGCAACGACAAGGCGGAATCTGAAAAGCCTAAAATAGAGTAAGAAAAATGCCCCACCGCAGTTTGGAGACCGAAGGAGGGGCAAGGGTCTCATGTTTCACATAAAACCGATGTAAAAGTATGAAAAATTTCCGTACTACCAAAATTGCCAATATAATATTTGGCGTTTGTTTTGCTTGCTTATTGATAGTAATTACGTTTGCTTGTTCTGATAATTTTTCAGGTTCTCTTGTTAAGGATGGAGTTAAAATTGAGCCTTCTGAAAAGCCGATTTCGCCAGTAGTTACGCCTGATATTGTAATTGTTGATTTAGCTCACTCAGTTGAGTTTGCTAATTTTAGAAAATATGAGGAAATAATTGGTCCACTTGTTTATAAAAAGATACTTAGACTACAAACTCATTCTGATGAATTGAATGAGTTTACAAAAGAATGGGTTTTATTTCTGAGTAATCCATCGGATTTAATTAAATCTGATGCACTTGGTAGAAAGATTGGGGTTGCTCAAACGACACCAAAACAGTTCAATTCTCTTGTCGTTGAATATCAGAAAGCATCAAAAGAAATGGTTACAAAGTATCCAAATCTGAACTTGAAAAAAGAGCAGGTTGAGCGTTTAGTAAACTTATATGAGAATAGAAATATACTTAAATCAGATGGTACTAATTCAATACAAGGAGTTTGTGTAACTTGCCCAGGTATGAATTGCGGTGAATGCACAGCTGCTACAATTGAAGGAGGAAATGGAGATCCAGATGGTGGAAATGACGCTGGTGATAATGGAGGAGGAGGACCTGGAACAAAATGTAAAAATAAGGCTGAATATGACCACTGTGTGTCCATGGCAGGCTTAAGACATTCTATAAGACTTGCTGTCTGTTATGCAGGGGTTGTAGCAAGTGAAGGCATTTTAACTATTCCAATTTTGGCTGCTATTGGAGCATCAAATGCATTTTTTTTTGCTGATCTGTCAGAGTGTATTAGAAATTATTGTCCATAAAATACTCAAATTTTGAAAATATGATAAATAAAAACGACTTCAAAAATTTATCTCCAATTATTATTTCATACGGAATAATATTTAATGAATTAGTATATAGGTTTGCAAAAAGTAATCCTTTATACTACTTTATTATTGGGTTATTAATGATTTTAGCACCTATAATGTTAAAGTTTAATGAAACAATTAATGGTAATCGTAAAATTATTGCCTTAGTCGTTTTTGAGTTATCATTAGTTGGATTAGTATTGATTAAATATTTCTTAGAATAATATAACTAATTTGTGATTACAAAATTTCCCCAAAAAACGTTGCCCCAAAAGGACAACGTTTTTTTACGCCCTAAAAATAATTTGTTATGCTTGCATACTATTATTTTTGTCACTATTTTTACATAAAATTGTATGCAAGCATAACAAATCTATTCAAACAATGGCACAACAATATTCACGTCGCAATCTCGACTTTATGTTAAAGGAAGTTCTCAACGTGGGAGAATTGACTAAATATCCTTATTTCCAAGACTATACGCCCGATATGTTCGATATGGTATTGGATGCCAATGAGGAAATTGCTGAAAAAATATTACGTCCAGCTTATGTTGCGTCTGATAGAAATCAGCCTGAATTAGTGAATGGACAAGTGAAGGTTCATCCTGCCGTTCGTGATTATGTGAAGGCGATGGGTGAGGCGGGTATGATTGGATCGATGTTTAAATACGAACACTGCGGACAACAATTACCAACGCTCGTTGGGGCGGCGGCAGAAATGATTCGTGGTTCGGCTCATAACGGATTTGTGATGTTTACCGGTTTAACTGCGGGTGCGGCACACTTGATTTTATCGTTCGGAACGGAAGAATTGAAAGAGAAATTTGCCGCTAAAATGGTGGATGGAACTTGGACGGGAACGATGTGTTTGACCGAACCACAAGCAGGAAGTTCTCTGTCGGACGTCGTGACAACTGCTTCTCCCCAAGCCGATGGAACGTACAAAATTAAAGGGCAAAAAGTATTCATATCAGCGGGAGACCACGATATTGCGGATAACATTGTTCATTTAGTGTTGGCTCGAATTGATGGCGCTCCCCTAGGAACGAAAGGGATTTCGTTGTTGGTTGTTCCTAAATTTAGAGACAACGGAAGTGGTTCATATACAGAAGATAACGATGTAATTTCAACGGGAATTTATCATAAAATGGGGCAGAAATCAACACCAGCGATGCACTTGACTTTTGGTGATAAAGATAACTCGGTAGGATATTTGGTTGGAGAACCCAATCAAGGCTTGAAATATATGTTCCAAATGATGAATGAAGCTCGTTTGGGCGTAG
>JBBAKZ010000235.1:2717-5338 GCA_040403275.1 Arcicella sp.
GTAGGCATGGGCGGAACTTACATTGCTTCAGCCGCTTATTATGCCTCTTTGGAATACGCAAAAGAACGCCCACAAGGAAGACGTTTGAATAACAAAAACTTAGAAGAAGGGCAAACTTTCATCATCAATCACCCAGACGTAAAACGAATGCTTTTATTTCAAAAAGCTATAGTAGAAGGTTCTTTGGCACTTTTGATGGAATGTTACTTGTGGGAAGACATGATAAATGCTTTGGGGCGTGATTCGGAAGAAGCAAAACCCTATCATTTAATGTTGGATATGATGACGACAGTTGCCAAAACCTATCCTGCTGAAATGGGTATTAAATCGGTGAACGAAGGTTTGCAAGTTTTTGGTGGCTATGGTTATACCGAGGATTTCCCATTAGAACAAATGGCTCGTGATATTCGTATTATGTCCATTTATGAAGGAACTACCGGTATTCACTCATTGAATCTTTTAGGTCGTGGAATTACGGCCAACGGTGGAAAAGGGCCTCAATTATTATTTGCGGAGGTTTTGAAAACAATTGAAGAATCAAAAACGCACGAAGATTTAAAACCTTATGCCGAGAAATTGGAGAAAGAATTGGGTCGTCTTCAAAAAGTAACAATGCACCTTTTAGGAATTGCTGCCAAAGGAGATAACGAAGTTTTCTTAGCTGATGCCAATCTTTATATGGATTTTTTCGGAATTGTGTCGGTAGCTTGGTGTTGGCTAAAACAGGGAATTGTGGCTAAAAACGCTTTGGTAACGAACAGTTTTGAAGGAGAGGAGCTAGCATTTTATGAGTCAAAAATTCACACAATGAAATTCTTTTTTCATTATGAATTAATAAAAACATTGAGTTTAGCCGCTCGTTTGTTAGATACTGAGGTATTAACAATTAATAAAGAATACGAATTGGCGGTATAGCTTTTCTTGAATTACAAGCACATCAATCAAACTTAAAATCCTTGCCCTTGGGTGAGGATTTTTTATTTATCATAGCGTTCCCCCGCTTTCACCGCTACATTCAAGGTGTTCTCCGCAGGCGGTACTGGACACGTGAACGTATGATTATAAGCACAATACGGATGATAGGCTCGGTTGAAATCTATGGAAATTTGATTTTCTTTCACGTCATCAATCCCAAAATCCAAGTAACGCCCCGCTCCGTAAGTTTCTTTATTGGAAGTTAAATCTTTGAAAGGTAAAAATAAATTCCCCTCGGGGGTTTTGAATATTTTCAAAGCACATTTCACCCCTTCAATCTCAAATGTTACATTTCCGTATGCCTCGTATTCTTCCACCTCGCCGCCCGACATCGAAATATTTATTGTTTGTCCAGAAGTTACACGGTCAATTTTACCTACAACTTTAAAAATAGGATTCACATCAAAATATTTCAGTCCAGTAAACTTTCCTTTGTCCTCAATCGGTGAAGCTGTATCTTTTTTTAAGTAAGAATCTTTTTCTCTCCTAGAACTTTGAATAGCTGTAATGTATTCATGATCAATTACTTGAGGAGGTTTGACTTCTTCATTTCCTACAAAAGAATAAACTAAAATGGCAATAATAACCGCAAAAACTGAGAGGAGGAAAAATTTATTTTTAAACATGATTTTAGGTACTTTGGATTATTTTATGGTAAAGAATACGCAATTTACTAACTTGCAAGTAATTTTCAGAAGTTAGGTTGCGAAATATCGCACTCTATAGAATTCATGGATTTTTAAATTTTGAAACGACAATCTCAAATCCTAAATCCCAAAAACGTGTTTACAGGAATAATAGAAGCCATTGGCACACTAAAAAGTACAAAATCAGAAGGTACTAATATTACTTTCACCTTTACGTGCCCATTCACCAACGAATTGAAAATCGATCAAAGTTTATCTCATAATGGCATATGTTTAACGGTAATTGATGTTCAAGGAAAAGATTATTCGGTTACGGCAATCGATGAAACTTTGCAAAAAACGAATATTGGAAACTTACAAATTGGAGGGAAAGTAAATCTTGAAAGATGTATGCCCGCACACGGACGTTTTGATGGGCATATTGTTCAAGGACACGTAGATCAAACGGGTGTAGTTACAAACATTATTGAACAAAACGGTTCGTGGCTTTATGATTTTGAGTATTCTCCTGATTTAGAGAATGTTACAGTAGAAAAAGGTTCAATTTCTATTAATGGAACAAGTTTAACAGTCTTCAATTCTGGCACTAATAGTTTTAGAGTAGCCATCATTCCTTATACTTATGAAAACACTATTTTTCATACTTTGAAGGTTGGCGATTTGGTTAATCTGGAGTTTGATATTGTAGGAAAATATATCAAAAAAATGCTAAAAATTTAATGGAATGCAGATGATACATTTGTGTCATCTGCATTCCAAAAAAATTATACCAATTCCACCACGTAAACTTTTTGCTTCCCGTGATTAATTAGTAAATATTTACCTCTTAATAATCCAAAATCCAAGGCCTTATTTGGGTCAGTAATTTTTACTTTATTCACACTAACTGAATTCGCTTGAATTGCTTTACGAGTTTCTCCTTTCGACTTAAAAATCATCGGTTCACTCTTTTCATCCAAAATCAAAGTCGCTAAAAAGTCAGTCAGATTTGCACAATTT
>JBBAKZ010000236.1:0-5325 GCA_040403275.1 Arcicella sp.
TGCCGATACACTCTGGGCTTTGTCGAATCAAGATGCTTATAATCAGGGAGTTGGCACCATGGGTTTTGAATTTCAGCAGACTATTTTGGAAAAATATGGGATTCCAACCTGTTTGATTAACGGAGGATTTAATTGGTCTTCGATGAAACAACACGCTACTCGAACCGCTACTAATCCCGCCGATTTGACCAATGGCTACGGCAGAATGTTGTATAGAATCCAGAAAGCTGGTGTATCACAAGCGGTAAAAGCCATGATTTATCGACAAGGTGAAACGGAAGCCTATGGAGAAGGAGCTGATTGGGGCGGTAATTTTGATACGTATTATAAAAATTTAAAAACGGATTTGCCTTCCCTAAAACAAATTTATCTTTTTCAAATCGATATCATTGATTTTGCTCGTCCAGATGCGCCACAAGTACGTGATATTCAACGGAAGGAAGCGGATAAATATCCTGATATTCAAGTAGTTGCCTCCCTAGGAACGCCTGGTTTTGATGGTTTGCATTACACCACTGATGGGTATATTCAAAATGCTCAAGAGTTTACTAGGCTGGTCGGACGTGATTTTTATAACTCAACCGATATTGATAATATTAATGCCCCAAATATCCGAAGAGCATTTTTCTCGAATAAGGAAAAATCAGAAATTACCTTACTTTTTGATAATGGACAAGAGCTGGTTTGGACAGACCAAGTTCGGAACTTATTAATGAAAAATCAGTATTATTTAAATGGCATTAATGGCGTAGTTTCTTCTGGTTCGGCGGTCGCAAATCAGGTAGTTTTGAAACTAAGTTCACCTACCACGGCCACTTTAATTTCGTATTTGCCACCATTGATTGATTCAAAAAGTCCCGATTTCCCATATACGGGGCCTTATATTAAGAATAAAAGAGGTTTGCGGGCGTTGTCATTTTTTGAAGTAAAAATTGAGCCATTTGTTCCGATTCCTATCGTTCGTTTTTCTAAAATTCCCCAGAACCTACAATTATTCCCTCGTAATACGAAAAATGAAGCGGTTATTGATATCAAAGGGAAAATCGAAACGGCTGACTATACTACTTTATCATTATTGGTTTTTCGTAATAATTCGATGGTGAAATATTACAAAAGCACTTTAAGTTTTACGGGAACAACCGCTAATTTTTCTTATTCACACCCTATAAAAGCGGAATTAGCAAATTATAATTTTAAAGTGTATGCCATTAAAGGTACTGATTCTGTGTTAGTTACCTCTCGAGAAAACGTAGTTGCGGGCGATGCCTATCTCATAAATGGACAATCAAATGCAGCGGCTTGGGGTGTATCAAATACCTTCCCAAATTCTGATTATCGGAATGATTTTTGCCGAACTTTTGGACAAGCAATAAAAGCAAATCAGTTCATTACCGAATCGGACACTACTTGGGCATTGTCAAATAATGGAAAACCTTACGTAGGCGTTTGGGGAATTGAATTGCAGAAACAAATGGTTGAAAAATACGGAATTCCAGTTTGTTTTATGAACGAAGCTATTAGTGGTTCTGCCATAACTGAACATACGGTACGGGATGCCGCAAACCCGAGTAATGTTTCAAATGTGTACGGAAGACTTTTATACAGAGCTAAAAAATCAGGACATTTTGATAATTTGAAAGGGTTTTTCTATTGGCAAGGAGAGGCGGAAGCCATTGATAAACCTGCCGTCTGGAAACCTGAATTTGAAAAATTGTATAATTTTTGGAAAACCGATTATCCTTCGGTTGGAAAATTCTATATTTTTCAAATAAATATTACCGGTTTTCCTTTTTCCGAAGCAGCAGATTTGCGTGATTATCAACGTCAAATTAAGAAGATTTTTCCCAAAACAGAAACCATTGCGACCGTCGGAAATGCTGGATACGACGGAGGACATTATTCGGTAGAGGGATATAAAAAAATGGCTACTGATGTATTTAAGTTGGTTGCTCGTGATTTTTATGCCTCAACGGATACCCTGCAAATCAACTCGCCAAACGTTCAAAAAGCCTATTATTCCACGGTTGCTAAAGATGAAATAACGATACTTTTTGAAGATTCGCAAAAGATGGTTTGGCTGGCAGATTCGACCTATAATCAGGACGATGGAACACCTAGGAAATATTTCATGAAAGATTTTATTTACCTCAATAATGCCACGGATAAGGTTGTATCTGGAAGAGCCGAAAATAATAAAATCATCTTGAAAACTTCTGGATATACTGGAAATCAAATACTTACCTATTTACCTGCCTATTATCCTTTAAATTATCCCGCTGATTTAAGAGGAATTTTTGGCGGACCTTTTCTGAAAAATCAGCGTGGGATGAGTGCATTTTCATTTAGTAAACAAATAATTGCCGAACCTTTGAATATTCCTACGTTATCGGCCAAAATTCAGACGGCTACGTCAATACAATTGTCGTGGAAAGAGGTTGCCAATGCTTCGTATATTTTGGAAATAAAGGATTTACAAGGTGAAAATTACAAGCTAGTAAAAAATATACCAAAAGCAACCTTGTCTTTATTATTGGAAAATTTAACGGGAAATACTTTGTACACTTTTAGGATAAGAGCCATTTTAGATGACGTAGAATCACAAAATTCAACGGCACAAATTCAAACGCCTAAAGCGTTAGAATTGCCAAATCTGACCGCCAACGCTACAGGAATTGAATCCATAAAATTAGTTTGGAAAGCAGTTCCAGAGGCTATTAATTATGTCATTGAAAGAAAAAATCCCACATCAAACTCCTTTGAACAAGTTATAAAAGTAGAGGCAAATGTATTGGAATATCAAGATAAGTCTTTAAAAAATAGTACTTTATACGCTTATCGAATTAAAGCAATCGGATTATTTACAGAATCTGCTTACGTAAATGTTGATGTTTCAACGCTTGTGCCTTTGCAAAGTCCAGAACTTGCCTTGACTATTTTATACTACAATTCGCTAAAGCTAAATTGGAAAACAGTACCCAACGCAAATTCGCTGATTTTAGAAAGGAAATCGCCCACGCAAGATTATAAAATCATCGCTACGTTTGAGTCAACGGTTGCGTCCTTCACGGATAAAGATTTACTGCCCAATACACTTTACAGTTATCGAATCAAAGCAGTGGGTGACAAAACCGAATCTTTGCTCAATGAAGCATCTATCGCCACGCCAAATATGCTAACAACGCCAGAATTATCAATTACTTCGGTTACCTACGAAGCCTTGAAAATTTCGTGGAAACCGATTCAAAATGCAACACAGTACATTTTAGAAAAGAAAAATACTGAAAATGAAGCGTATCAAGAATTAGTAAAATTAGATGTTTCAAAAACGGAATATGCTGATATTTCTTTAAAAGATAAAACAACCTATTTCTATCGTTTGAAGGCGTATGGCGATAAAACAGAATCGGATTTTGCGACCATTAAAGGTGCCACGGCGACTATTTTAGCGAACGAGCAAGAGGTTTTCGGGATGTTTGACTTATTTCCAAATCCTTCGCATGGTTATATTACGATAAAATTTTCTAAGCCCTTGAATGGACAAATAAAGATTGTGGATTTGCGTGGCGAAGAAATATTTCAGAAAGAAATTACGAAAACTAATGAAATAACCATTCAATTAAATGATTATCAGTCAGGCACTTATCTTTTGATTTTTAAAAATGAGGAAGGTGTTTTTAGTAAGAAATTAATGATTGATTAATCTTTCAATCAAGATAAAATTGACAAATTCTTAAAGACGGTATCGCTTTTAGCGATGCCGTCTTTTTTTCAAAATTAGATTTAGTAATTCACCTCCATCAAAAATAAACCTTCTGCCGGTACCGACCTTCCAGCCTTTTTACGGTCCTTTGAAAGGATTATTTCTTCAAACGCTGTTATAGAAATTTTGCCCAAGCCCACTTCCAACAGCGTTCCAACAATTGTCCTGACCATTCCCCGAAGAAAGCGATTTGCTTTGATAGAAAAAACTAATAAATCATCCTGCTTTTCCTCCCATTGTGCTTCAATTATGGTACAATTGAAGGTCAAAACATCCGTATTGATTTTACTGAAGCATTGATAATCAATATGTCTGAAGAGGATATTACACGCTTCATTCATCAGGGCAATATTAATATTTCCGTTAAACTCATACGCTAATCCTTTTTGGAATGGATTCTTTTTTCGGGAAATTCGGTATTCATATTTTCGAGAAATGGCCTCAAATCTTGAATGGTAATCATCCGCCACGTTAAATATTTTTTGAACTGAAATGTCTAACGGCAACAGTTTATTCATACGGTAAACTAAATTATCACAGTCCAAAATTTCGTTCACCATTTCAAAATGCGCCATTTGCTGAACAGCGTGAACGCCCGTATCGGTGCGACTGCTGCCCGTAATATCTATTTTATGTTTTAGAAGTGTACTTAAAGCCTTTTCTATTTCCGATTGAACGGTTGGCGCATTGTCTTGGATTTGCCAACCACTATATTTTGTACCTCTATAGGCACACTCAATAAAGTATCTCATTTACTCTTAAATAAAATATGAACCACTTTTACAGATAAAAAAGGGTTATCCATAATCAATTTGAATTATTTGTGAATATGATTGCTGTTTTTGGATGACGATTGTTTTCCGAAAGAATTAATTATCAAATAATAGCTAGGAGCCATACAGCAAAAAAGCCAGATAATTTTCTGGCTTTTTTCTTTTGTTAGTTTTGAGCTATGAGAAGTATGCAATGAGTTGAAATTCTGATTAGTAAAACTCACAGCTCACATCTCAAAGCTACTATCGCATGTTATGATAAACATTTTGTACGTCATCGTCTTCTTCCAATCGTTCAAGTAGTTTTTCAACATCGGCCATTTGGGCTTCCGTAACTTCTTTCGTATCATTCGGAATTCGCTCAAAATCAGCTCCTTGCAATTCAAATCCTTTCTCTTCTAAGATTTTCTGAAGTGAGCCGTAAGCGGTAAATTCTCCGTAAATATTGATTTGATTGTTTTCTAAATCCAAGAAAACTTCATCCGCCCCAAAATCAATTAATTCAAATTCTAACTCTTCTGTATCAATTTCTGGAGTTTTGGCAATTTTGAAGACACATTTGCGGTCAAAGATAAAATCCAGCATTCCAGTTGTTCCGATTGTACCGCCACATTTGGTAAAATGATTTCTAACATTGGCAATGCTCCGATTGGTGTTATCCGTTGTACATTCAACTAAAATAGCAATTCCGTGGGCAGCGTATCCTTCGTAAATAATTTCTTTATAATCTTCTTGATCTTTCGATGATGCCTTTTTGATGGCTCTTTCCACGTTTTCTTTGGGCATATTCAC
>JBBAKZ010000237.1:0-5288 GCA_040403275.1 Arcicella sp.
TTTATGAATTTATAAGATTGTAAAACGAAATTTTATTTCGACCTATAATTTTTCTAAATTACAATCTTTTCCTTAAATAATTATATGATATTCTTAATATTTACCTATAAACATCAATAATTAAAAAATTCAAAAGTAAAAATTTGAACCCATAAACTTTAATAACCACATCCCTAAAATGTCTGATTTTGAAATTTTTTTACCCCTCGGTTTTCAACACATCACCGATATTCAAGGCTATGATCATATTCTTTTTGTAATTGCCCTTTGTGCTATTTACCGTTTGAAAGACTGGAAAAAAGTTGCTTTTTTAGTCACAGCCTTCACCATTGGCCACTCTATTACACTGGCTTTAGCTACCTTAAATCTGATTTCTTACGACACAAAATTGATTGAGTTATTGATTCCGATAACCATCGTTTTGACTTGTTTCATTAACTTTTTCCACAAGTCAGCTGAATATTCTATGGACATTGAAAAGCCTTCTTTTTTTCGCTATCCTATTGCCATGATTTTTGGTTTAATCCATGGCATGGGCTTTTCAAATTACTTAAGAAGTCTTTTGGGAAAAGAGGAAAGCATTTGGCAACCGCTACTTGCTTTTAATGTCGGATTGGAATTGGGGCAGTTGGCAATCGTTATTATTGTGTTGATAATCAGCTCGTTACTGTTAGATATTTTCAGGGTTAAAAAGCATAATTGGAATTTAATTTTGTCAGGAATCGTATTAGGAATTGCAATGACCTTAATTCGAGACGCAGAATTTTGGAAGTGAAAGAGTAGAGAGTTTGCAGTAGGCAGTAAATAAAGTTGATATTATTTTATGATTTGCAAAATTGCCTACTGCTTAATAACAATTGGTAACTAAATGTTCCCTCTATCAATTGCCCGAACTGCCATTTTAGATAATTCATGAATCCCATAAATTAATCCTCCAAAACGGGGGTCTTTTGTTAGTCCTACTTTCCATCTTCCGTAGATTTGTTGCATGATAACGATATTTTTATAAAGTCCAAAAACGTAATAAAAAAGAATATCTGAAACGTCTCTTCCTGTTTTTGTTGCGTAACGTTCAACTACTTCTTTTCGGGTTAAATTCCCTTCCATCCACGTGATGTTGAATGATTTAAGGAAATCTCCATCACCTGATTCACACCAATAAGCAAGGCTGGCACCCAAATCCATTAATGGGTCGCCAACGGTAGCCATTTCCCAATCCAAAACGCCCAAAATTTCCGTTAAATCATCGGGATTCAACAACACATTGTCGTATTTGTAATCATTATGTAAAAAAGCAGGAACTTGCAGACGAGGCATATTGGCTCTTAACCAAGCGGCGGTTTGCAACATGGCAGGAATTTCATCGGTCTGGGATTTTTCGTATCTGCCAATCCAACCTTCCACTTGTCTAATTACATAGCCTTCGGGTTTTCCGAGATTAATTAAGCCTGTTTTTTCAATGTCCAATAAATGTAAATCTGCTAAGTTATCAATCAAATTTTCCGATAATTGTCGCATTTTTTGGGCTGGAATTTGGAGTTTTATCGCATCTTTTCCCCTGAAAATTACCCCTTTCACTCGCTCCATGAGGTAAAAATGACAGCCCATAATTGATTCATCTTCACAGAAGAGCATGGGTTGGGGTACTTTTGGGTAATGTGGTTTTAAGAAAGACAAAACCTTGAACTCTCGCCCCATATCGTGAGCAGATTTTATATTCGCTCCAAATGGTGGACGACGCAAAACGTATTCTTTTGCATCAGTTTTTATCAAATACGTCAGATTTGAATATCCTCCCGAAAACTGAGTAATTTCTGTAATTTCTTCAAAATCAAGGATTTGTTGTTTTAAATAATCGTTCAGAGCGTTGCGATTTAATTCTTCACCCTGACGAATTTGACTGGCTTGGTCAATGTTGATTTCTTGCATAGTTGATGATTTTAAAAAGAACACGGATTAAATGGATTTGATAGGGATTGTAATTATCTGTGTCAAATCCGTTTAATCCGTCGCTCGATACTTTAGACAAGTTAAGCAAAATACATCACTATTTCAAAATCTTCTTCGCTGTTTCCATAGCTTCATTCGCCCAAAGTCGGTGCATTTTTCCAGCATAGTGTAATCCGTCCGAAGCGAAAATTGACTCATCCGTATTTTTACGAGTAATTTCAGTAATGTCAATAAAAACGATGCCTGCTTTTTTACATGCTTCTTTCGCCACATGGTTGAAAGCATCAATTTCAGTAGCAATTTTTTCTTTATTTTGGCTGATTGCGAAGGGCGTATTCCCCCAATCTGGAATGGATAAAACTATTACTCGCTTCGCATCATTTTTGGCAAATTTTGTACTGATATTTAATAATTGTTTAAATTCAGTTCGATAATTATCCAGACTTTGTCCACGATATTGATTATTTACGCCAATTAATAAAGATACCATATCGAATTGTTCAGTCAGATTTTTTGCTTCGATGGCTTGAGTCAATTCTGCGGTTGTCCAACCGGTTAGGGCAATGATTTCATGTTTTGTAAAATTGAAATCATTTTTTAGCAAATCAATCATTTGCATACTCCATCGGTCTTTTTCATGCACGCTTTCGCCGATGGTATAAGAATCGCCGAGCGCCAAGAAAGTTCGTTTGGGATTATTGTTATTCATCGTATCAGGCATGAGAGCATTATTTTTTTCTGTCGAGCTGCAAGATAACATGATACTCAACAAAATCAGTATTTGCGTGTATTTTTCCATTTCATAGGTCATTTGAGATTTTAAAATTTATGACTTTAGATGAGAGGGAGACAAAACTCTTTATTCGATTCTCAGCGGGTTTGATTTATGGAAATATGTACGTAAAATGTTGATTTTTAGATGGTTATATTTTAAAAAAGAAGCCCGATTTTTTTAAGTCAAAAATTAATAATTATGTTGATTTTGAAAAATTACACATGCTTTGATTAAAATAGTCCGTCATAGGCTGAGAATCTACCTAAACCACTTCAATTTATTCACACTCCGTCCAATCCGTTTACCCTGTTCCAAACCTACCTCGCAAGCTTGACGAAAATGGATGCCTCCGTAGATGCGAGACATCGAGGCCTCTTGGGCCGCCTCCTCAAAACTGTTGAATTGTCGAGGCACTAATTTATCCCGTAAATAGTCAGTTTGATCCGTAAAAGCGTACTCATTTCCAAAGATAGAACTTAAAATTTCTGCCGAGGCCCCCCATTGAGTTGAGTGTCCAGAGGTATATTCTGGAAAAGCAGGCGTTAAAAAAGACGGTTTGAAACGTTTGTCAATCACTTCTTGAATATAGGTAATCGGGCGGATACAATTAGTAGTATATTTCGTTTCCCAACAACAAACAAAGGCATCGTTGAGCGCAATGCCCGTTTTTGCGTAGGCGTAAGCAAATTTGTTCAACGAAGCTTTCTCTTTTCCAAGTGCATTGACCAAAATATGAATGGTATGTCCCGCTGGTGTGTAGGTTACATTGGCATCATCTCGCCAATATTCAGCGATAAGATGTTGCTCAAAAGTTAACTGACGAGAGATTCCATAAACTTCCATGGCCTGTATATAAAAATCAGAATTGGGTTCTTTGGAGAATAAAATCGGGTCTGCGGGCTTGGTTTGGGCATAAATGTCCTTGAGGAAGGTGCGGTTTTTCCCCCAAGTCGGTTGAATAGACATTTGAGCTTTAGTTTTGGTATCATCCCAAGATGAATTCAGCGGAGCGTCATAATGGGTGTAATCACGAGCCACGATTTCTTCCATACTTGTCCGATATCCACCATCAGTTTTGGAATATTGATAAATATGATTTGCCATCAAACGCCCAAATTTTATGGATTCTTCCATCAATTTAGGGTTTTTATAACGAGTTTTGAAATAATTTTTATGCCTTGTTTGTAAAGTATCCAAGGCATTTTTTACATAGTTATATCCGGCAATATTTGTGTATAAATATGAAAATAGGCTATCAGTTACGGCGTGCATCGCTTCATCAGCCACCACATCCCATAATAATGGTTTAGTGGCTACGGGCGGATTTTCAAATCCATTCAGCTGTTTGACCAATGATTGCTATTGACGAGAACCTGCATTGGTAGCTTCATAGAGTGTTAGTCCCAAGTATCCGTGCATACGAGCGGCATTGGTGGGTGCAATACCCGTTTTCGTGATAAAGATGTTGATTAATCGAACATAATTTTTGGGAATATTTGCGTCAAACTCATGGGAGAACTTTGTTTTTTGGGCAAAATTATACTGTGCATTCATCACCAATGAAAGTATTAGCAAAGCATTAACAAGACTTCTTTTCATTTTGTATGGGTAAGAGAAAGTGATACATTGAAACATTTAAAATTTTAGGATTTATACTCATTCATCTACCAAGCTTCTGTATCAATAAAGGTAGTTTTTTCTGATTTTTCATCTAAAAAAGTATCTAAAATCTATGATATTATGTGCGAAAACCTTAGTTCTAAATTCTTTAAATTGTGCAAAAATGACACCAAAAAATTTATAAAAAAATAAAAATGCCCTTGATTTCAAAATTTGGCATGATTTTGGCCGCATTTTTTGTATAATTCTTATTTCAACGCAGATTAAGAATTAGTTTTAAAAATAGTTGTTAAATGTTTTGTTTATAAAAAATAATCTGTTTCATTTGTTTAAGCAACTCAGATTAGCGTTTCATCATTTATCCTATTTTTCGCCGAAGCGATAATGATAGCGCCGAGCCAATTTCCTAATTTAAAAAGCCAAGTAGTTAAGGCTTAACAATTCGCCAATCTTCAGTATTTCCGCCAAATGAAGTACGCTAGTAGATTTACCATTTTGTTCACCGCCCTTGTGAGTTTAATGGATTTTTTGTTCTCTTTATTTTACTAAAAAACGAGAGATAATTATTATTCTGGATATATTATGAAGCTTCCTTGCTTCAATAATACAATCTTTTACCCAATGTTTTATGGCATAATGAATGGTCACCGCCGCACAGACCTTTCTTGACTTAATTCCTTAAAAACACAATTTAAACATCTGTATCCGCTATCCTGAGCATCAGGGTATTTCATGTCTGCTTTGAAAATTTTTCAATTTTCTCTGCTCGTGTCATTCCTATGTCCTCACGGTAATGTTATTCTCATGTTTCAATTGTTGAAACGAATTTCAGTTCAATCACTCCTAGTGATTGTTTCAAAGCTAATTACCGAACCTCCGCCCAATAAAAATCAATAAAGTTTCTAATATGAAAAACTTTACTGCTGCATTGCTCTCATGTTAT
>JBBAKZ010000238.1:0-5243 GCA_040403275.1 Arcicella sp.
AATTATC
This sequence comes from Arcicella sp., assembly GCA_040403275.1. Taxonomy (GTDB): domain Bacteria; phylum Bacteroidota; class Bacteroidia; order Cytophagales; family Spirosomataceae; genus Arcicella. Next base: position 8 of record JBBAKZ010000238.1, read on the forward strand.
ATTTCCCGACAAATTTTTCGTTTTTTCGTACACCGAAATTTTACCTGCCGAGTCTAATTTAAACTCCGTGCTGATGTCTTTTGGATCTTTTATAATGAAAGGAGAAGTTGGTGTTTTTTCGGAAAATTTATTGGCGTAGCGGTCTTTTAATTTGAATTTTGGACGGCGACCAGATTTTTTAATTGTATCAGCGTTGGAGGATGAGAATACGTTTTTACGAACATTATAACGGAATACAACCTCATGCAAAGGAGATACCCACGCAAGCGAGGCAAAAACCGAAAAAACAAGAAATCCAGAGATTATGTAAAACTTTTTATGTTGCACAGTTGATTAGCTTAGTATTTTATAAAACATAGTTCACGATTTGAAGAAAAAAGAATTTTAAAGTCTTATGATGTGTTCTACGTTTTTTTGTGTTTGATAATTTTCAAAGAATTAAGAGGGCTTATTTCACCGGGAAATCTAATTTGAAACGTCTAAAACCCTGCCAATATTATAAAAGGCTTAGAAAAAAATGGAATTGGAGAAGTAGGGATTTGGGATTGAGTAAATAGGTAATATAATTACTTTTTCCCTTCAAATCAAATAGCCTAAATCCCTAACTTCTTAACGTAACGCTAGTTTTATCAATTGTTCCACCGTAACATCGTCTCCTTCTTTCTTTAAAATCGCTTCTAAACTCTTCTCTGCCACGTTTTTTGGGATTCCCAAAGTAACTAAAGCTGCCAATGCTTCATTTTTAACTTTGGCATTTGAGACGCCAAAAATGGTGGTCGCTGTTGAAGTGCCTCCCAACATATTTTCTTTACGAAATTTATCTTTTAATTCAATAATAGCTCGTTGGGCAGTTTTAGCTCCAATGCCTTTGATACTCTGAATTGTCTTCACATCCTCATGCATCAAAGCATGACGAATTTCGCTCGAGGATAACGATGAAAGCATCACCAAAGCGGTGCTGGGTCCTATACCCGAAACACTCAATAAATCCATGAATAGCATCTTTTCATCTAATTCTTTAAAACCAAAAAGGGTGTGTGAATCTTCCTTGATACTTAAGTAAGTGAATAGTTTACAACGCTCAACACCGTCTTGAAGGGCAGAATACGTTTGTAGGGATATTTTCATTTCATAACCTACACCATTTACGTCAATGATAACGTAAGCGGGGTCTTTGTAAGTTAGTTTTCCATCAATGTAAGCGATCATAATTTAGTAAAATAATGAAGACCTTTAAGTCTTTGTAACAAAGCATTTTTTCAAAAATACATAAAAAATCCGCATAACTGAAATGCCATGCGGATTTTGAATAAGTTGGCAATAAAAATAATTTACAGTTTGTAGCAAAAATAACTCAATGTATTGGTGCTAAAAATCTAGATTTGAAATTTAGAATTGCTAACTACTATGATACTCTAATTTTCATTCCAGCCTTCACTACGTTTCCTTTTATCCCATTTAATTTCTTCAATTTATCAATTGAAATCCCTCCGTAACGTTGTGAAATATTCCATAAAGTATCGCCATTCTGAACATTATAGAATTTTGTTTTGCCTTTTTTAATGGCTTCTTTTTCACGAGCATTGCCACGGGCAAATTTCACTTGACTCGTCACAGCTCTTTCTTTAAAAATAACCAATTTTTGACCAGGCTGAATCGTAGGTTTTTGTAGGTGATTCCAAACCTTAATATCAAATATTTCAACATCAAATTTATCAGCAATTTCTGTTAAATTATCTTTTTTACGCACTACATAATATTGTTTTTTAGGTTTTTTGTTGATAACCACATCTTCAATATCATCTTCAATTACCTCTTGTTCTACTACTATTTTAGGTTCTGAACTTGCCACTCCCATTACCGGCGTGGTAATAACAATCGCTTTTTCACCGCTTGAATTACTAGCCAAAACCTCCGTAGGTTGTGCAGGCATTTCAATATATACTGATGGAGTTTTTGTAGCGGAATCAAGAATTGATTGACGATTTGCTTTGAAAAAAGCAATGTCATTTTTGGGTAAACGCAAAGAGAAATTACGAGTGTAACCAGGCAAAACGTGCGTTAAAATTTGTGGATTTAATTTCTGAATATTTTCTAAACTAATAGAACTCAAACTTGCTAATTTATCCAAATCTAAATAAGAATTTATTTGAATTGTGTCGTGAGCAATGGCAGTTTCAATGTTTTCTGGAAAAATATCGTGCGAATCTGCGTGGTTAATCATGTATAACATACCAATATATTGAGGGACGTATCCACGAGTTTCACGGGGAAGACAATCATAAATAGCCCAAAAAGTTTGTCCCCCATTACATCTACGAATGGCACGACGCACGTTGCCTGGACCAGTATTATAAGCTGCTAACACCAAATGCCAATCACCAAAAATTCGGTATAATTGTTTCATATACTTACAAGCTGCGTCGGTAGCTACTTCAGGGTCGAAACGCTCATCCACATATTCATCAATTCTTAAACCAAAATCAACCCGTGCTGTTTTCGGCATAAATTGCCAAAGTCCGCCCGCACCCGCACGAGAAATTACTTTGGGATTTAGTCCAGATTCAATCAGGGATAAATATTTCAATTCATCTGGCAAACCATATTTTTTCAAATATTTTTCATAAATCGGGAAATACACGTCTTTACGTTCCAACATGGTTTTAGTAAATGATGGTTTGCGGTAGGCAAAATATTCCACAAATTGATGGATTGTAGCGTTGTAAGTTAAGGGAATTTCCTTCTGTAAAGCCAACAAACGAGGCTGAACAATGGCAGGGTCAATCAACCATGTTTGTTCCAAAACAATCGGAGCTGGAATAAGAGCTGGAGTCTTAACAACAGTTGAATCATTTGAAGCAGGAGGATTTGTGCTGCCTGTTACTTGTGCAATCGTAGCAAAGCCTGTCAGTAACAGGGAGCTAACAATGAAAGACTTGATGGTGGCGATTGTCATAAAGTAAGGAGTTAATTAACTGTGGATTAAGTGGTTAATTATTTTGCAAGGATTAACAAAATTAGAAAAATATAACCAAAAAATCTAACCTTTATTACATTGAACTTTATATATTGATTTTCAAAATAATAGAATAATAGGGTTCGTATGAATGAGCATATTAATATTTAAAATGAAGGGATTTTTTTGTAAGAATCCAACATCGGTTTAAGGAGTGAGTTTAATCTAACTTTCCAACTTTTTAACCCAAAATGGAGTTATTTTGGAAACTTACCATAAAACTTCTTTAAGGATTCGTTAAAAATTAGTTTATGTTTGAACATGTTGAATAACTAGTTCAAATACTATTGCCTAACAACTAAATCCTAATCCATAATTAAAACAAATTATATTTCGATACGCTTCGCAAACGCAAGTAATTCAGCTTCCTTAAAGGCACCACCCATAATTTGAAAACCGATGGGCAATCCATCCTTATCGACACCATTTGGAATAGAAATAGCGGGTAATCCTACCACGTTGGCCTGAACCGTAAATAAATCACCCAAATACATTTGGATTGGGTCAGCTGTTTTTTCTCCTAATTTATAAGCTGTGGTTGGGGTGGTCGGACAAACGATAAAATCGTACTTTTCTAACAAATTATCCGTATATTCTTTTATTAAACGCCTAACTTTCTGTGCTTTTGTATAATAAGCATCGTAATAACTGGCACTCAAAACGAACGTTCCTAACATGATTCTTTTCTTGGTTTCTTTGCCAAAACCTTCAAATCGAGTTTTTTTATAGAGTGACATTAAATCGGTTGCCTCTAAACTTCTATGCCCAAATTTCACGCCATCAAAACGATTAAGATTTGAGCTTGCCTCTGCCGTTGTGAGAATATAATAGGTTGGCAAAAAGGATTTTATAAGTGGAAAATCTACCGCCTCAACCTCATGGCCTTGCATTTTTAGATTGATTAATTTTGCCAATGTTGCCGCCTTCACTTCCTCCTGCAATCCATCGCTTTCAACCGCATCTTTTAAATAGCCAATTTTAAGTTTTTTAGATTCAGTTTTAAAGGCTGAATATTCCTCAACGGGAAGATTTGAAACCGTACTATCTTGTTCATCCTTTCCGGCAATTACTTCCAACAAAATAGCCGCATCTTCAACGGTTTTTGTAATTGGACCAATACAGTCAAATGAAGAAGCATACGCAATTAATCCCCAACGTGACACTCGTGAGTAAGTAGGTTTTAAACCAACCAGACCACAAAATCCAGCGGGCATTCGTACGGAACCGCCCGTATCGGTTCCCAACGAAGCAAAACACATATCCGCTTGCACTGCTACGGCTGAACCACCCGAAGAACCGCCTGAAACCCGATTTTCACCAATTTCATTCAAACAAGGTCCAAAAGCAGAATTCTCGTTGGTTGAACCCATGCCGAATTCATCACAATTTTGTCGCCCAATTATAATCACGTCTTCATCCAGCACTCGTTGAATAGCCGTGGCATTAAATTGCGATTCAAATCCATCCAATATTTTACTTCCCGCTTGTGAAACATGGTCTTTATAACACAATAAATCCTTGATTCCCAACACCATACCCGCTAGTTTCCCTGCCGTTTTAGCTTTAATTTTCAAATCAATTTCATCTGCCTTAAATAATGATTCCGCTTCATAAACTGATAAAAAAGCATTGAGTTTTTCATTCTTCTCTTTTATATTTTTTAGATAAAATTCTACTAATTGACGACAGGTAATTGCTCCTGCGTACAGGTCAGATTGTATGGATTTTAATGTGGTATATTTCATTTGGTAGGACAGATTTCCAACCCGTCAGTTGTTAGTGAATGGCAGAATTAGGCATTCCTGTAAGAAAGGAAAACCTATCCTGCTATAAAAACAAAAGCATAGTTATGGTGATGCTATCCCCTTAACTATGCTTGAATAAGATTTTTCAAAAACTATTTCGTAGTCGATTCGTCTTCAAAACTTTTTGAAATTTGATCAGTAACATCTTTTTGAGCATCTTTGAATTCCTTCATACCCTTTCCTAAGCCTTTCATTAGTTCAGGTAATTTTTTACCACCGAAGAATAACAAAATAGCTAAACCGACTAAAATTAGTTCTGGAGCTCCCATGTTGAATATTAGATAAATTGAATTAAGTTCCATTTGTTTGAGTATTTAATTTGCGTAAAGATACGTATGATTTATATAATTTATGTATTTTTTATTTGAATTTTCCTTGTTCCCATGCTTCAAAATTTTCAAAATCTTCTTTGAGG
>JBBAKZ010000239.1:0-5232 GCA_040403275.1 Arcicella sp.
TAAGCATTTTCAAGAAAACATGAGTTCAGAAATGGTGAGGAATGTAAAATTTATTGATGCAGATTCGGTTTTGCGAGCAGAAATTAAACCGAAAGAAAATTATTCAAAATATATGCAATGGGGAAAAGTGAGTGAGACGGATTCGATTCTTAATGATAATCATTCTAACCCGATGGCTCATAAAATTATTGCGAGGACTTTGGCGGAAGGGGTTAAGAACTAGAGATTTTAAAATTGTTTATAGGAATTCATACACAAATAATAGAAACTAGGCAATTGATTTTTTGAGAGGTATTGCCATTTTCTTGACGCTTTTTAAGCATTATGGGATAAATATTTATTTGTATAAAATAGGCTGGATTGGCTTAGATTTGTTTTTTGTATTAAGTGGTTTTCTGGTATATGGATTATTATTTGGAGAATACAAAAAGACAAATAAGATTAATTTTATTAGATTTTTTTGAGGAGAGAACTTAAAATTTATCCACTTTTCTATTTTCGCTGTATTTTATTGATATTAAGATGGCCCCTACTAAAAAATAAATTATCCTGCTTTATTGTCAGAAGTACTTTTTTATAAAAATTACGTTGGCAGAGGTACTTTTTGGATTCATACGTGGTCAATTGACATTGAAGATCATTTTTATTTATTAATGCCCCTTTTGTTTATATCACTCATTTTTATGACCAAAAATAAAGAAAATGCCTTTAAAAGCATTCCTTATTTAATCATCATAATTGCTAGGAGTTGTCTGTTTTTAAGAATGTTAGCCACGATTAATCATCCTTTTTCGCATGTTAATAATGTCTCTTCTACGCATTTACGGATTGATTCGTTATTTTTTGGTACGTTGATATCCTATTTTTATCATTTCCATTCAATCCGACTTGCCGAGTGTGTTAATTACAATAAGAATCCACTTCGATTTGCGAGTTTTATTTTGCTTTTGCCATGCCTAATTTTTTGAGATGATGACCCTCAAATGACTACCAGGTTTTTTTTTCGTTTTATTTAGGATTCGGAAGTGGTTTGTTATTGAGTATTTATTCAGCTATTAATTATCCCAAATTTCTGCAAAAAATAGCTGGTTTGACGGCTTCGATGGGCTTATATTCTTACGGAATTTATATGATCCATTGGGCTTTAATCTGGTGGTTTATTTTACCAAATGGTGGATATTTGGATACGCATTATCCCGTTAAATTGCTGGTATTTTTCATGTATCTTGGCGCAACATTTTTCTGCGGTTGGACCTTAGCCAAAACCATCGAAATTCCATTTTTGGCTCTGCGAAACCGATTATTTCCTAGTAAATCAAAATCATTTTAGATTATCTTTGAAGATTAACAAAGCAGTTTTTGTTAATCTTCAAAAAATTCTATCGTTCGAATAAAAGCCTTCTCCCCGTTATATTTTCATTAAAACTTCCTTCTTCAAAAGCTAAATGTCCTGACACAAATGTGTGTTTAATGCTTGAATTGAAGGTTTTTCCTTCCAAAGGCGACCATTGGCATTGATAATAAATATTGTCTTTCGTAACAGTCGTTTTGTCGGATAAATCTACCAAAACTAAATCTGCCCAATAGCCTTCCCGAATATAACCCCGTTTAGAAATTTGGAAACAATCTGCCACGGCGTGCGACATCTTTTCGACGATGCGTTCCAACGAAATTTTGCCTTCGTGATAAAATTCAATCATCAAATTCAAAGGATGCTGCACCAAAGGCAAACCCGAAGGCGATGACCAATAAGGATTTTGTTTTTCTTCCCACGTGTGCGGTGCATGGTCGGTAGCAATTACATCGAGACGGTTGTCCAAAAGTGCGGCTAACAACTGCTGTTTATGTCCGTCGGCTTTCACGGCAGGATTACATTTTATCTGATTTCCGAGCGTTTCGTAGTCACGAGCATCAAAATAAAGGTGATGCACACAGACTTCGGAGGTAATTTTTTTCTCTTTTAACGGAATATCATTGCGGAACAAATGCGTTTCTTCGCCCGTGGTGATGTGCAGAATATGCAAACGAGTTTTGTGTCTTTTTGCCAATTCAACCGCCATGGAAGACGATTTATAGCAAGCCTCCACATTACGAATTTCGGGGTGAACTCGTGGATGCGGATTTTCGCCGAAACGTTGTTTGTAAATTTCAGTATTTGCACGAACCGTTGCTTCATCTTCGCAGTGGGTAGCAATCAACATCGGACTTTTTGAAAAGATATTTTCCAAAGTTTTTTCATTATCCACCAACATATTTCCTGTGGATGAACCCATAAAAACCTTGATTCCGCACACATTTTGAATATTCGTTTTCAAAACCTCCTCAATATTATCATTGGATGCGCCCATATAAAAGGAATAATTTGCTAACGATGTACGAGCGGCAATCTCGTATTTATCCGCTAAAAGTGTTTGATTGAGTGCATTTGGAACCGTGTTGGGCATTTCCATAAAAGTTGTAACGCCACCAGCTACGCCAGCACGAGCCTCTGAATGAATACATCCTTTGTGCGTAAGTCCAGGCTCACGGAAATGCACTTGGTCGTCTATTACGCCCGGTAGAAGGTGTTTTCCATTGGCATCAATCACTTTATCTGAATGTAAATGAGATAAGTCATTACTGATTTTATCAATGAAACCATCTTTTATAAAAACGTCTTTCGTTTCGATTTTGCCTTCGTTAACCACTTGGGCATTTAGGATTAGTATTGTGTTCATGGGGTAAAATTACGAAAGCCATCACTTTTGGTGACGGCTTTTGAGGATTATTTTTTGTGATTGAATTATTATCAATCCAACAAACCCTTATAATTTGAATCCTTCGATGGATTGAGTTCTATCTTTTTATCCGATGGTGCATCCAAGGTAATTAATTTGAATTCTCCTTGATTATAAGCATCCAACATTTGTTGTCCTTTGTCAGTCAAAATACCGTTTTGAATATCTACTGAATTGATAAAATCCATTGAATAATCCATCGCACGTTTCATTTCGCCCAATTTTTTACTCATATCATCTTGAATATATTCCATTGATTCATCAAAATAAAATTTCTTGTCTGGATTACCTTTGAAAATGCTAATGGCCGTTTTTAAAGCATTTGAAGATGCTTTCACAATCTCATATTCAGCCTCTTTTAGCTTCACTTTAATCTCCGTTTCTTTTATAATATAATCGGCTGATGAAGCTACTTTTTCCATGAAACCCATCACTGTTTTCATGTTTCTTTGCAAAGGAAGCAACTTTTCGTTCATTTCTTGTAAGCCTGCGCCTTCGATAGTTGCCAAAGCCGCCGACTCTTTCATGCCAGGTTTATCAGCCATAGAATTTGCTTTGTTGGCTTCGGCAAATTTAGCTTTGATATTTTCGTTATTTTCGTTGATTTTCTTATTTAATTTTACCAATTGACCCGCCAAAATATCAATTTGTCCCGACATTTTTTCTTTCTTTTCACGTAAATCAGAAATATAAATTTTCATGATGGCAATCGGGTCAAGTTGAACAATTGAGCCCGCAATTTTGCGCATCATTGTTTTGAACAAAAAGAACACGGCTGTTCTCACATCACGGCTCGTAACCAAGAAAATCATTAAGCCCAAAACTGCCAAAAGTCCGCCTAAATAGAGCGTATTTGAAGTTACTTTAATGAGAAATTCAATGATAATGTTGAAGTAATACAGTCCAAAAGCACCGGCTGCGGCCAAGAAAAGCAAAGAAGTGATGCCTTCAGGCTTGCTCCAGAATGATTTTTGAGGAGCTTCTCCTCCAATTTGTGATAAATCTGCCATTGTTATGTTGTATTTTGTTAATTGGTTCTTTTTTAGTTTTGTCAGTGAGGACAATGTTTTGCGTAAAAGCGAACGGGCTCATCCAAGTTTATTCCTCTTTTTTTTCCTATTTCCGTTCTTGCTTCTACTCAGCTCAAATAATGTGAAATTTTCGCAATATCGCCTTTTATTTGCTCAACAAACGAGTTGTAAGTGATTTCGTAATTGCTTTTATTGGTCGTTATCTTAGCACTTTGTTCCGAAATATCAGTCGTAATTTTGGTAATCTTTTCACTATTAGCAATGATACGATTTTGTAAATCAATGATTTGTTTGGCAAGGGTTTCGTTTTCGTCTTGCGTAACTTTCAAATCATTTTTCAAACCACCTACTTTTTGAGAAATGGCCGCTTCCACATCTTTCAAAAAACTCTGACGGTCATTGTCCAAAATTCCAACGTATTGATTGGCAGTATTGGTTAAAACTGCAACATCCGTAACTCCGCCCATGGCCTTGAAACTCGCCCAAGCTGCTTGGTACTGTTTATCTTCCGAAAGTCCCAAACCTGCCAAACTCTTCAAAGCCTGCATATATTCAAAATAATCAGGGCCTTTCAGATTCGAACTTTCCAATAAAGTTACAAAATGCTCCACAAATTTTTTATCCACTACACCCGTTCCCGAAGCATTTTGTACGGCCACGGTTTGTTGCACTTGCACCTTCGGGGGTGTTCCTGCTTGGGTAGGCGTGGAGGTGGTTTGTGTTTGGGCCGTATTTTCTTCAATAAAGAAACTTAATAATTTGCGACCAAAACTTTTTTCTTCTTCCATGTTTTTCGTTATTCCGTTTTCGATGTTCGTTATTCGTTTTTTCGATGTTGTGGTTTCGATTTTCGTTGTTCAATTTTATTCCGTGAGTCGAACATCGAACAACGAAAATCGAACATCAAGAGTCGAACATAGAATCAAAGAACATCGAAATTTTTTACAATATTAATGATTCTGTGCAATCAATTGTTATTTCAATGTTAAGAATGGTTGCGTAGGTTGATGGTGCCTCGAATTTGCATGATATTTTATAACTAGTCACATCAATCAAGCAATTCAACCCAACTTTTAATCACTTCATCACATTCATTTTGAGCTTGTGGGTTATCAAATGTAATTTTGAATCGTAAAACAAAAAAATAATTTTATTCGACTGCAACTTATTTATAATTGTCTGCATCTTATTTACAGAACCTTAAAAAAACACGAATTTACCAACAACGATTAAACCTATTTGCTACCACCGATTATCATAAATTTTTGCCAAAACATTAGCATTTCTACCATTCAATCCAATAAAATGACCGATTAGCTAATATGTATTGCATAGTACTAGTTTTAACAAATAACTTTGACACATCAAAACGGAAAAACAAACCTATAAACAAAAAATGCTAAACCTTAATTTCCTTAATAAGT
>JBBAKZ010000240.1:0-5208 GCA_040403275.1 Arcicella sp.
AAAAATACCTAAAATTCATGATAAATTACCATAATATTTGACTGTCTTTTGAGTACTTTGTGAGATGAAAAGCCCCCTAACCTCCGAAGGGGGAATCAGACGGTAACAATATTCACTTTAGAAAACTCTCCCTTCGGGGGTTGGGGGTCTTATAACAATGGCAAATTATTTTAATACGCTTCCTCTCAGAGAAAAACTTAATCAATTAGGTGTTTGTGAATTCATGGATATTAGTGCTTTTGGAGATGGCGTTCAAGCATTAATCGGTAAAAAAATCGTAATCGTGGGCTGTGGTGCTCAAGGATTGAATCAAGGGTTGAATCTCCGTGATTCTGGATTGGATGTTTCCTACGCCCTTCGTCAAGAAGCGATTGATGGAAAAAGACAATCTTGGAAAAGTGCTTCTGAAAACAATTTCAATATCGGTACATATGAGCAATTAATTCCTTCGGCTGATTTAGTAATTAATCTTACGCCCGACAAACAACACACATCGGTAGTTTCGGCGGTTATGCCTTTGATGAAACAAGGCGCTACTCTTTCGTATTCTCACGGTTTCAATATTGTGGAAGAAGGCATGCAAATTCGGAAAGATATTACCGTAATCATGGTAGCCCCAAAATGTCCAGGAACGGAAGTTCGTGCGGAATACGTACGTGGTTTTGGTGTACCAACTTTGATTGCCGTTCACCCAGAAAACGACCCCGAAGGAAAAGGTTGGGCGTATGCAAAAGCGTACTGTGCGGGTACTGGCGGACATCGTGCGGGCGTGTTGAAATCGTCGTTTGTGGCGGAGGTAAAATCTGATTTAATGGGCGAACAAACGATTCTTTGTGGTTTGTTGCAAACGGGTTCAATCCTTTGTTTCGACAAAATGATTGAAAAAGGAATTGACGCTGGCTATGCTTCTAAATTAATCCAATACGGTTGGGAAACCATCACCGAAGCCTTGAAACAAGGAGGTATTACTGGAATGTTCGACCGTCTTTCAAATCCAGCGAAAATCAAAGCATTTGAAATTTCGGAAGAATTAAAAACCATTATGCGTCCATTATTCCAAAAGCACCAAGACGATATCATGAGCGGATTTTTCTCGCAAACAATGATGGAAGATTGGGCAAATGACGATAAAAATTTATTGACTTGGAGAGCCGCAACGGGCGAAACTGCCTTTGAAAAAACGCCAGCAGGAGCCGTTAAAATTGCTGAACAAGCATATTTTGACAAGGGTCTTTTGATGGTAGCGATGGTACGTGCGGGTGTGGAATTGGCTTACGAAACAATGGTAGAATCAGGAATCATCGAAGAGTCGGCTTATTATGAATCATTGCACGAAACACCACTTATCGCCAACACAATTGCTCGTAGAAAATTATACGAAATGAACTCGGTTATTTCTGATACGGCTGAATACGGATGTTATTTATTCGACCACGCTTGTAAGCCGCTTTTGGCAGATTTTATGACCAAAGTTGAAACAGACATCATCGGTGAAAACTTCAATGAAGGAAAAGATAACGGCGTGGATAACAGAGCATTAAATGCCGTAAACAAAGCTTTACGCACACATTCAATTGAGGTGGTGGGTGATAGATTACGTGCTGCGATGGGTGCGATGAAAGCGATTGCTACGGTGGCGTAATTAATTGATATTTAGCATTTTAGGACGGCTTCTCTTTGGTGAAGCAGTCCTTTTTTATTTTGTCTTCACCCCAAACAAAACCCGCATCAAATTGAAAGGTCTAATCAGGAAATGATAAATTAATAATGAGCCTAAAAACGTCCCAAGCATCAATATTAGCAATTTTATCTCCCAAGCCCAAGACAAATTGACTACAAAGAATCCGATAATAAGGAGGATGGTTTGGTGTAGAATATAAAAAGGGTAAACCGCTTCGTTGGCATAAATTAGGAATTTATTGGTATAATTGAGATAATGTTTGGCATAACCTCCAATGCACAAAATCACGGAAAAAGCGTTAATTCTCGTTACAACTCCTTCCACAAAAAATTCCAAATCGTCATTTTCAATGGGGAAAACTGCATAATGTACGAAGAGATACATGGATACTCCAAACAAAATAGATGCCCACAAATAGGCCTTTCGATTGATTTCAAGCATTGCCCAAAATTCAAGATTTTGTCCTAAAATATAGCCTAATAAAACCAACAAAAACGAGTTGAAGAGATTGAGCCAATCGTGAACAAGATTATGCGTGGTGGGCGAGATTTTGTCTAAAGTCCAAAATAAAAGCATAAACGGAAACATCATCCAATAAATTTTGACGGGATGAATAAAAATCTGATAAAATTTATGTAAAAATCGTTGTCCTCCCTCCGACCGCAAAGCTAAAAAAATGGGTGTTCCCACCACGGAAAATACCCATAAGTAAACAATAAACCAGAGATGATGCCACGACAAGCTACCTTTAGGATAGGAAACAAATTCAAATACACTGGGATAAAAATCGAAGTAAGAACCTATAAACTGATGGTTGAGAACTCGTTCGCAGTAAATCTGAGGAGGAATAATGACAAACATTCCAAAAATTAAAGGTAACAATAAACGCCGATTGCGTTCAAGCACAAATGTCCAACCCGTACGAGATTTCAAGGCAAAACTGATGCCAACGCCCGATATGAAAAAGAGTAAGGAAAGCCGCCATTGATTGAAAAATAGCATTGGATATTTTAGCCAGTCTATAATTTCGTTGTTTTTGAAGTGAAATTCCCACGGCACAAAGAACATCCCGGAATGATAAAAAATGAGAATTCCGAAAGCCAATACTCGAATCCAGTCGAGGTAATATTGTCTATTTTTTGACATAGTTATAGTTTTGATTTTAGAATTGAAAGATGCTACAAATGGGTTATTCGTTGCATGGTCAAAATTAAAAATACAACTCTCAAAAAATGGGCGTACGGGTAATGTAGACGTACTTTCCGATAAGATAGAACGTTTGAAGAGGCTACCTCTTGCGAAATTCAGAAGGAGAAAGTCCAGTAATTTTCTTGAAAGCAGTATTAAAAGCTGATTTAGAATTATAGCCCACCATTTCGGCAATTTCTTCAACTTTCAAATTAGGTTTCTCAACTAATAATTTTTGAGCTTCTTGCACCCGATATTGCGCCGTGAAATCAAAGAAACTTTGCCCTAAACTTTCATTCAAAATTTGAGAAAGATGATGCGAAGAAACCGCTAATTGCTTAGATAATAGTGGCATAGAAAAAGAATCATCTAGAAATGGTTTTTCATTTTCCATTAAGTGCTGAAGTTTCGAGAGCGTATTTTCTTGAATTTCCGAGGTTAGGGAAGATTTTTCGTATTTCTTGGAAGGTTTATTTTCTGAACTAAAAAATGAAGATTTACGAACAACATTGATACTGATTAAATAAATAATGAGGGTAATATGTGCGGCAATAAGATGGTCACCAAGGTCGTGAGGAAAGCGTTTTTTTAGCACAATAAACACACCCATGATTGAAATAAACCAAAATGTTGTTCGTCTTGCCCAATTTAAAGAAGCGTTTTGATTGGAAAAAAAGGATATTTTTTCTTGCTTAAAAGCATTTATCAACAACCAAATATTTGCCAAAGAATAAGCAAACATACTGACAATAAAAAGCTCATTTGTGTAGCTTCTTATAAAATACATAGATTTATCCCATACCAATTCGTGATTCAAATGCGGTAAATTTGGATAATAAGCATTAATATAAGCATTATATTTTACAGCATATCCCAAAGGATAAAATGTAATGCAAGAATAAATCAGATATAAACCAAAAGGCACAAAATGCAACCAATCTATCATGCGAAAAGGCTTGTTTAGGATACTGCGCACGTACATATAAAGTAAAGGTGCAAAGGCATAATTAGTTGGTTCGGCAAAATCAATGAGCCATACCATTTTGAACATATAGTTAGTGTAGCACAACAAAATTTCGGTCATTGCCAAGACAAAACCAATTAAAACCATTCCCAAAAAAAGGTTAGCTTGTCGGTTTCCTTTTTTACCAAAAATGAAAAAATACGCTAAAAAAAGTGCCTGTATAATGCCCAAAAACATTACACAGGCAAATAAATCTATTTTGGGAGGATACGTAATGGGCATGTTAGTTTCAAATAAAATTTTGACGTTCGTTTTTCGATGTACGATGCCCGGAAAACAAATATCGAACATCGAAAACCGAACATCGAAAACACTAAACCGTTTCCCAATCCGATTCTGGCAGATATTCTACCAAACCTTTTTCGGTTTTTCCAACGGCTACTCTACCTGATTTTAGGTATTCCAAGATTTCCCAATTTTTCATGTATTGGTAAAATTCGGCAATTTCTACTTCGGTTCCGTTTTTTTCAATTACCACATAATCCAATCCCCAATGAACCACTTTTGCGTTCCAGTCGAGGTTGATTTCTTTGATATTTAGGGCAGTGCCACCGAGGGGCGTTGCCAATTTGAAAAGCGCAATTTCGTTGAAGACAATTTCGTGGTCGAGATAACCAAAAACGGCTAAAACATCCACAACTTTACGGATTTGACGCACCAGTTTTTCAACCGCATCACGGTTCTCATGTCGCATCACAATCGTAAACCGAGAAACCCCTTTCCGTTCTGTTTCACAAACCGTCAGCGATTCTATATTCAGTCTTCTACGAGTAAAAATAATCGTAATTCGGTTCAATAAACCGATGGTATTGGTGGTAAATATGGATAATGTGTATGTTGTCATTTTTTCGTTCGAGTTGGGTTAGGCTTGTATCATATCTGTAATTCTATCTTGAATATCAGAAAAATATTCCTCCTTGATTCGACTATATTTTTTAATAATTTTGGATGTATGGATGGTCAAAAGTATATGAGCCTTTACAAAGGAAATCTCCGGCAATTGTCCATATTCTAAATCTTTAGCATTCAGGTCAAAACTGAATTCATCTCGCTGAAATTTACTCGTTATTGCACAAACTACCACATCGTCCAGTGTATCATTATAATGATTATTTGATACAATTAGTGCTGGGCGTTGTTTTGTTTCCGTCAAATCAGTATAAGGAAACGGTATCAAAATTATATCTCTTTGCTTATACATTATCCCAATTGGAAGGGGCTGTTCCCCAAATTCTTTTCATCTCTTCATTAATAATATCATCTTGAAAATCAGACAGATACAAACCGTATTTCTCTTGAAACATTAAGTCTATTA
>JBBAKZ010000241.1:0-4796 GCA_040403275.1 Arcicella sp.
TGCCTTTTAAAACGCCCCGCCAAATTGGGTCACGGTCTTGAAAATGTTGGTGGGCAGATTTTGGAATAATCAGTCGGTAATTTCCAATAAAAAAGTCTTTAAATTGCGAAAGGCGATAGAGAGAATTTATATAAGTTTCGTACCGTGAATAATTCAAACTTTCTGAATTTATGGGCTCTTCCCACAGCCAAATACCCTTTGTACCCGAGAAAAATGGCATGATGGCTTGAGCTTCGATGAGATAATTTTTTACGGGAATATTGTAGCCATAAGCAGAATTTGCCTGACATTTATTGTACGTTAACCACTCAAAAAGCATCACGTCCTTCTTACTTCGGGCAATATTTGATTCGACTTGAAAAAGTTGATAAGCAACGTTTGGATATTCTTTAATTAACCCATATTCATAACAAAAATAAGCCGACGGAGCCAAGAAATTATTCTGATTATAAAACTCCCCTCCCACAGTTTTGCTCACCGAATCAATCATATAATAATTCAATACTTTTTCGCTCGTTTGCCATTCTTGCCAAGTATAATTTAAGGGAAATTCAGCGTTTTTTATGGGCGCATCTGAATAAGAAGCAAATTGTGTACTCGAAGGTATTCCTCTGTTTTTCAGATACTTAATTGGCTCTGCGTATATATTTGCTAAATCTTTTTTGTATCTTTCCGTAAAATCAATCGCTGATAATTTACGGTATTGAAGTGGTAAAGTGGTGTCGGATTTCAGAAAACGAATGGCTGCGTCCGTGGATATTTCTCGCTCAATATCGAGCATCAAAATATCTAAATTTGGCATGGCTTTGCCTTGCGTGTCGGTAAACATATCTGCCATTTCACGCACCTCTTTTTGCCATTTTTCCTGATATTTTTTCAAGTCATTGGCCCAAGGACTTTCAATTTCGTACCACGGCTGTCCTGGCAAACTTGCCACTCCGCCCCACAAAATAGCTCGATTTTTTTGGGGTAAATTCATATCAGCCTTTGTAAAAGTAGCCAAATGAGAAAAACCGTATTTTAGAGGTAATTGTAATGAATCGCTAAATCTGGGTCCATTATAAACCATCTTAAATGGCAAGGAAAACGCAGAAAATTGTTGCCAGTTAATGACACCTTTTTGGCTTGAGAGCGTATAATTTGGCGCATTTTGACAGTCAGATTGCCCAAAAGATTGACAGAAACCGAGTAATAACAAGAAAATAAAATACTTTTTTATCACGATTAGAAGATAAATGTCTGACATTCATCAATTAAAATTTTTAAATTTGTATCGAAAAACTAAAGAACGATATGGGACACTTCAAATTACTACTTATATTTTTGATTTCAATAAGCGTTTTTTCTTGTGCAAAAGATGAAATCACTGACCCAAACTTTATGAAAAATGAGGCAATAAAATCAACAGAGTGGGTTATTATGGGCTTCACAGCGGCTGATAATACCCCCATCGACCCTGCTTTATTCTCAGGCGATGCCAAATTTATTGACCAATTAACTTATGTTTTTGATAATACTGGTATCGTTCGTTCTTACGATAAAGTCTCAAAACAAGCACAAGCATACGGCACTTGGGGACTCATCGAAAATTCTACGAAATTAGAAATAAATATTCAAGGATTTAAAGGAACTTTCGGAGTAATTGAATTATCGAAGTTAAAAATGATTCTTAGAAATAATATAAAGTACAATAACCTCGAAATTCCAGTAAATATGGTTTTCATACCCTTGAAATAATTACAAAGATTTTAATTTAAGGATAAATACCTTACAACTCATGCACAAAAATTTATCGCTCGTTTTGGAGCCTGAAATTGCTTTTGATGAAGTCAATTTCAACACGCATATTCATAAATTACTTCAATTTCCAGAAAACGCCAATACTTTTATTCGACCCCTCAAACGTTCAATTGATGCTCGTGGCCGGCAAGTAAAAGTGAACGTTGAGTTGGAAGTTTTTATGGAAGAAACTCCAACTCCCATTATTGCATTCAAAAAAAACTATTACAACGTATCAAACGCCAAACAAGCCATCATTATTGGGGCAGGTCCTGCCGGTCTTTTTGCAGCTTTAAGGCTAATAGAATTAGGAATTAAACCTATTTTATTAGAAAGAGGAAAAGACGTTAGGGCAAGAAGACGTGATTTAGCGGCCATTAACAAAGATCATATTGTAAATCCTGAGTCGAATTATTGCTTTGGTGAAGGCGGCGCTGGAACCTATTCTGATGGAAAACTTTATACCAGAAGCAAAAAAAGAGGCGATATAAGAAGGGTTCAAGAAATTTTAGTCGCACACGGAGCAACCGAAGAAATTCTCGTGGATGCACATCCACACATAGGCACAAATAAATTGCCGCAATTGGTTGCTGAATTACGTGAAAGTATTTTATCAGCCGGAGGAGAAGTTCATTTTGATACAAAAGTGATTGATTTTATCATTCAGCGCAAGGAAATAAAAGGTGTTATTTTAGAAAATGGCAGCGAAATTTCTGGTTTGGGTGTCATTTTAGCGACGGGTCATTCGGCACGAGATATTTTTGAATTATGTCAGCAAAGAAACGTATTAATTGAATCGAAACCTTTTGCGATGGGCGTTCGGATTGAACACCAGCAAAGTTTGATTGATTCTTTACAATATCATCGTCCAGAAAGGGGGAAATATCTGCCTGCTGCTTCGTATAGTTTGGTGGGTCAAACTTATTTTAAGGGAATTCAACGAGGCGTATTCTCATTTTGTATGTGTCCAGGAGGTTTTATTGTTCCTTCGGCCACGGCTCCAGGAGAATTAGTAGTCAATGGAATGTCTCCTTCTCGCCGTGATTCTAAATTTGCCAATTCAGGTATAGTAGTTGCGATAAATGAAATAGATTTACAGCCATTCAAAAATTTTGGTGCATTAGCAGGTTTGCAATTACAGAAAGAATTGGAACAGAATGCGTGTAAAATGGCTGGCGGTAATCAAACCGCACCGGCCCAATTAGTGGGAGATTTTATACAAAATAAAATGTCAAAATCTATGTTGGATACATCTTATCAACCAGGTTTATTATCTTCGGACATGATGGATATTTTACCCAACTTTATTGGTAAACCACTGCAAGAAGGCTTAAAACTATTTGGACAAAAAATGAGAAATTATTGCTCAAATGAAGCTCAAATTATCGGAATAGAAAGTAGAACCTCCTCGCCCGTCAGAATTCCAAGGGATAAAGAAACCTTAGAACACCTTGAAATAAAGCGGCTTTTTCCGTGCGGTGAAGGCGCTGGTTACGCTGGAGGTATTATGTCGGCGGCAATGGATGGAGAGAGATGCGCAGAGAAATTAGTAGAATATTATCATTAACAAGATAAATGATTGATTTCGTCAATTTTATAGAGAAACTTAAAAAACGACTTAACGAACCATTACCAGGCAGCTCTGCTCATGATAAAATGGCTTCAGAATCCCGTTTGAAGTTAAAAATGCCCTCTCCCAGTGAGAGGACACGGGAGAGTGCAGTTTTGATTTTATTCTATCCCTCTGAAAATAAAATATTTATACCGCTAATTCTCCGTCCTCAATACGATGGTGTACACGGTGGACAGATGGCTTTTCCTGGAGGAAGAGCTGAAAAAGAAGATGAAAATTTGATTAGAACTGCCCTCCGTGAGGCACAGGAAGAAATTGGCGTGCGGGTTTCGGATGTTCAAATTTTGGGTAAATTAACGAAATTATACATTCCACCTTCAAATTTTTATGTGCAACCTGTGGTTGGTTGTATGGATCGTAAACCAGATTTTTTTCCTGACCCACGGGAAGTTGATCAAGTGATTGAAATTGCGCTTTCTGATATGCATAACCCAAATATTATCGGCCGTAAAGTCTTGAATGTCAGAGGTGTAGAAATTGATACTCCATTTTATGATATTTTAGAAACTACCGTTTGGGGCGCTACGGCCATGATGATTGCTGAGCTTTTGATGGTGATTGATTCGCTTGATAACACCTAACCGTTTGATAATTAAACGGCATAAATCAACCAAAACATTTTCTACTTTTGTAAATTTGCAAATATCCTATGTTTGGAATTTTACCATAAACCTAACTCACACATGAATTCCGTCAATTCTTCTTTTTTGAATAAATTTTCAATCTTTGCCATTTTCATTATTATTTCAGTCTTCTATGTCCTTTGTTACAAATTTTCTTACAATTTCTTTTACCAAGATGACTTTCATTTACTACGTTTTGTAACCATTTTTGAGGACAATTCGATAAATTTTCAGCAAAAACTTAGCGCACTTTACAACCAACATAATGAACACAGAATTATATTTCCAAGGTTAATCGTGTTGCTGGATTATTACGTTCAAGGACATTTAGACTGGAAAGTACTTAATGTAATTTCAGCGATATATTACTTGGGAATTTTCGCTTTTTTTGCCATTATTATCAAAAAAATAAATCTCGCTTATTGGTACATTCTTCCCTTAGCCTTATTCATCTTTCAACCGTCCGCTCACGAGAATTATTATTGGACTATTTCTATACTCCAGCAAGTAGGTAATTTGTTTTGGGCCATGTTTTTATTTTATAGTTTAATCTATTTTCAGCCTAAAAACTTTTGGATTTCTCTTCTTTTAATCATCGTACTCACTTTTACTCATGGCAATGGTTTGTTTGCTTTTGGCGTAGGTGGATTACTGTTATTTTTACAAAAAAGGTACAAACAATTGATTATTTGGGTTGTGTTAATGGTAATAGTTGCCGCCTTTTATTTTTATGGATACTTCACTGCACAAAATTCCAATAT
>JBBAKZ010000241.1:4806-5174 GCA_040403275.1 Arcicella sp.
CAGGAAGTTTGAGTAATCCAATTCGATTGATTGGCTGTTTTGGCGGATTTTGGGGAGGATTTATTTACGATTTATTCAAAAATAAGTATCAAGTAATCATTACTATTTGGGGAGGTTTACTGATCTTTTCGCTCTTAGCAATGACCAATTTAAATTTAATATTAACTTCATTCTCTAAAAATTTTCAGACTAAATTCCAACAATATTTCCCAAAAGAAAACCTATTTTTATTTGCTTGTTTTCTATACCTATCAATCACGTCGGTATTGGTTGCCTTAAGTCGTTCGTGGACTTCAATTGAAGCTGGATACCAGAATAGATATTTGCATAATTCCGTGATTGCTTTGGTGTTGCTCTACGTTACAATT
>JBBAKZ010000242.1:0-5166 GCA_040403275.1 Arcicella sp.
ATGATAATTTTCGCCCCGCTGAGCGAATGACGATTCAAGATTTTAATAATCGTCAGGAAGACCGATTTATGCGTGATTATTGGCGGAAATTTGCCGCTTCTCAAGATGGAAAAGACGAATCAAGTGGCCGAGGACTTTTACCAAAAATCGAACTTCCACCAGCCATCGACCGTATTTTTGGGGGTTCAAAAATTGATTTTAAGCCCAATGGAAGCATATTATTGGATATTGGCTACATAACGCAATTCAACGATATCCCAACCATTCCGGTTGAATTAAGACGTATCAGCAACTTGAATTTCAACGAACAAGCACAGATAAATTTTCAGGGAAAAATTGGCGATAAACTTAATCTGAATACCAATTTTGATACAAAAGCAAGTTTTAATTTTCAGAATCAATTAAAACTGAATTGGCGAACGAACGAAGAAGATATTTTACAAAATGTAGAAGTTGGCAATACCTCTTGGCAGTTAAATAGTCAATTGATTCCGGGCGTTCAGAATTTATTTGGTATCAAGACTGTCATGCGATTTGGCAATTTGGATGTAACAGCCATAGGCGCTCAACAACGTTCAAAACAAGACTGTATTACGCTCAGAGGCGGTTCGCAAGGAAAAAGCTTCGAGATTAAAGGCAGTTTATACGATGAAAACCGTCACTTTTTTCTTGCTCAATATTTTAGAGATAATTACGAGAAATCTTTAAAAAATCTACCCATGATTACTTCAGGCGTAACTATTACACGTTTGGAAGTGTACGTAACTAATCGTACCCAAAGCACGGAAACACTCAGAAATTTAGCGGCTTTTTCGGATTTGGGTGAGGGAAATCCTTTCAACAAAACTAATTCCTACACGCAAGCGAAAGGTGGAAAAAATGCCAATAGTCCAGTTGATAATCAAAATACGAGACTTTATGAAACGCTCAGAACTGACCCAGATTCTATTCGACGTGCGAATGATATAACCGATATTTTACAAAGAGGCAAATATCGATTAACCAAAGGAACGGATTTTGATGTGCTGAAAGGGGCAAAACGTTTGTCGGACAGAGAATATCGTTTTCAGCCAGAATTGGGCTATATTTCATTAATAACTCCTTTACGTAATGATGAAGTTTTGGCGGTTTCTTATGAATACACCAAAGACGGACAACGTCATCAAGTAGGTGAATTGACCGAGGATTATCAAAATCAGGCTGATAATAAAGTGCTATTTTTAAAATTATTGAAATCATCAACCATTCGGAATAATTTGGATCACCCGATGTGGAATTTGATGATGAAAAATATTTATTCCCTTAATGCTCAGCAACTTACCAAGCAAGGTTTTCAATTAAGAGTAATTTATAAGGATGACCAAACGGGAATTGATAATCCAAATTTGCAGGAAGGCCAAAATTTGAAAGATATACCGTTATTAAGAGTAATGGGGCTTGATAAATTGAACGTAAACAATGACCCGCAAGTAGATGGTAATTTTGATTATGTAGAGGGAATTACAGTGGATAGTAAAAACGGAAAGATTATATTTCCGGTGCTTGAACCCTTTGGCAAATCTTTGAGGACGCAATTTAATCCTAATGAACTGGGTTTGATTGACAAATACGTTTTTGATCGACTCTATTCTTCTACCCAAACCGATGCGATTCAATTAACGGGTAAAGATAAATTTTTCTTGAAAGGGAGTTTTCAATCGGGTGTGGGGGGTGATGTTTCCTTGCCGTTTGGGGTTGATGCAAAATCGGTTACGGTTGCGGCTGGCGGTGTTCCACTATCGGCAGGAACGGATTATATCGTTGAACCCCAATCGGGTAGGGTTCGTATTTTGAATGCTGGTGTTTCCAATTCGGGGCGTGAAATTAAGGTTTGTTATGAAAAACCTGATTTATTCAATAATCAAATTCGGACTCTTTTAGGTACACACTTAGATTATACCGTGGGTCAGAATTTGCATTTAGGAGCCACGCTTCAACACATGAATGAGAGCCCTCCCGGTTATTTGCGTCGTGTGCAAATGGGTAATGAACCCGTGAATAATACAATTTTTGGATTTGATGCAGCCATTCAACAAAAGTCAAATTTCTTAACTCGAATGGTGGATGCCCTTCCGTTGATTTCAACCAAGGAGACTTCGGCATTTGATTTTAGTGGCGAATTTGCCCAATTGATTCCTGCAGTGAATAATGAAGTTCAAAATAATGCATTTATTGATGATTTTGAGGCGGCCCGAAATATTTTTAGCTTAAATAATCAAGCAATTGCTTGGCGACCAGGTTCGACCCCACAAATGTTTCCGCAGGGCACACCTCAGAATTTAGAAAAGCATTTCAAAAGAGCCAAAATATCCGCTTACATTGCCGATTTTAGTTTGTACGGGGTAGGTAACGGAAATTTAGATGGATTGGGCATAAATCCTGAAGAATCTGGAAAATATGCTTATGAACGAGCTATTCAAAGTGGAAATCTTTTTCCTAATAAAATCAATACGGGCATTGCGGGCGTAACCAATATTCCAATTAATATTATGGATATCTCTTATTTTCCTTCGGAAAGAGGTATTTATAATTTCAATACAGATTTGAACGCTAATGGTACGCTTAAAAATCCAACCCAAAATTTTGGGGCCATTACCCGTGCCATTACGTCGGATACCGATTTTGACAATGCGAATATTGAAACCCTCGAATTTTGGTTAATGAATCCTTTGATTTCGGGGGATGCGGGGGTCGTAAGGGCAACGGGTGACCTCAATGTGGACAGAACGAATAGTCAACGGAGGAATGAAACGGGAGGGAAATTAGTGTTTAACCTCGGTGATATTTCCGAGGATTTTGTGCCTGATGGATTTTCGAATTTTGAAAATGGCATTCCAGCGGGTGAAAAAGTGAAAGAAGGGGTGGCAGGGAAAAGACTAAATATTGAAGAAACGATTTGGGGAATTGCGCCAACGCAACAATCTGTAACTAATGCTTTTACCACCGGGAGTGAACAAGCCAGAACGGCTCAAGATGTTGGTTTGGACGGTTTGGCCAATATGACAAGTTTAGAAAATGATACGTATGACGAAAAGCGTTTTTTCAAGTCATACCTAGATAAAGTAACTAGTGTAATTACGGATGCCAAAGCAAAACAAGCTTTTCTAGATGACCCAGCGGGGGATGATTATCACGGATATTTGAGTGAAAAATACAATAATGTTTCCAGTTTAATTCTTCGTTACAAAGATTACATGGGCTTGGAAAATAACTCTCCAACCTCCAACGCTACCACAAGCAATAGCACTAATTTAGGAAATACCCAAACTAATACGCAACAACCAGACCGGGAGGATTTGAATCAAGATAATACCGTGAATGATAACGAAGCGTATTATCAGTACGAAATTGACATTAAAACGGAAAAAATGCGGGTTGGACAAAATTATATTGTCGATAAAATTGTAGAACCAAGCGGTGTAGAGTGGTATTTATTCAGAATTCCTTTGAAATCGCCGACCAAAGCAGTCGGTGGAATTAATGGTTTAAAAAGTATGCGTTTTATCCGTACTTTCTTGACGGGCTGGGAACAACCCGTTGTTTGCCGTTTTGCGGCTTTTCAATTGGCAGGTTTTCAATATCGTAAATTTACGGGAGATTTAACGCCGAGAGGTCTGCAAAATGTTCCTGAACCTTACGATGCAAAGTTTAAGGTAACGGCCGTAAATATTGAAGAAAATGGTGCCGTGCAAGGTGGAGCAAAAAGTGGCCAATCAGTGGCTTACGTGGTGCCTCCAGGTTTTGAGCGTGATAGAGACATTACCACCATCAATAATGCTCCTTTAAACGAGCAATCTATGAGTTTGTGCGTTGAAAATCTTCGTGCTGGAGATTCAAGAGCCGCTTTCAAAAATACTTTATCGGATTTTATTAATTACAAAAATCTAAGAATGTTTATCAGTATGAACAGTCCAGATTTGAGTATTGATAAAAAAGTAAAAGCATTTGTTCGTTTTGGAACCGATTTAACGGAAAATTATTATGAAATTGAAACGCAAGGATTGAGTAGAACCGAATATGGTATTCAAACCGCAGAACAAGTTTGGAACACGGCCAATGAAATAGATATTCCTTTTGATGCCTTGAAAAGCGTGAAATTGAAAAGAGATCGGAATAATGGAAAAATCACTGAATCGTATTCAGATTCAGTGATTTACAATGGTCGTAAATACATTATTTCGGTGGTAGGTCGGCCAGATTTGAGTACAGTGCTTACGACCATGATTGGGGTTCGAAATCCGCTGTCTTCGGGAAATCAAGATAGAACTTTTTGTATTTGGGTGGATGAGCTTCGGGCTTCGGGTTTTGAACAAACTTCTGGACAAGCAGCTATTGGAAAGTTGAATTTAAAATTAGCCGATTTTGCGAATATTACGATGAACGGCTCTTTTAAAAATTATGGTTTTGGCGCTGTACAATCTAAGATTTCGGAACGTGCCAGAGAAACTACCGTTGAGTACGGAATTGCCGCAAATATCAACTTAGATAAACTTTTACCAGAAAAATGGGGCGTTAAAATTCCTTTGTACGTGACCTACGACCGTAAAAATATTGCACCAAGATTTAATCCACTCGACCCCGATGTGCCTTTGGACAGTTCTTTGGCAAATTTGAATGGGAGTGAAGCTGATAAAGAAAATTACAGGAAAAGTACCGAAGATAACAGCGAAAGAAAAGGAATAAACTTAACGAATGTTCGGAAAATTAAAACGGGACAAAACAGCGTTTCTCATCCTTGGGATGTTGAAAATTTTACGCTTACATACGCTTATTCGGAACTGATTCGAAGCAACAATTTGATTGGTGAATACAAACAAACGCAGTATAAAGGAGGTTTGACGTATTCATTTACGGGAAATCCAAAAGCGATTGAACCTTTCAAGAAAATGAAATCCAATCATCCGCTATTGCGTTGGGTGAAAGATTTTAATTTTACGCCACTGCCCAATTCGGTAACTTTAAGGGCTGATATGGACAGGAATTTCATTAAAACACAACTCCGAAATATTGACCCAATGGCTGTGCAATGGTCAGGGACCCCCAAATTGACAACTAATGGCATTCCGCCACTTTTTGAAAAATACTGGTTATTTAATCGTGCGTATAACCTAAATTGGAATCTGACAA
>JBBAKZ010000243.1:0-4863 GCA_040403275.1 Arcicella sp.
TTTTCTCTAAAAACTTATCGAGTTCATTTCAATTCCTAAATGGTGCGATTAGAATTGCTTGTTGGTTGCCCGAGGTGTTCAAATGTAGATCTATTTCAATTCCTAAATGGTGCGATTAGAATAAATTCACCCCCCGCAAAATTTAGATTTAATCCCGATTTCAATTCCTAAATGGTGCGATTAGAATATTTAAGCCTAAACCCCGCAAAGTTGAGGGTAAACATATTTCAATTCCTAAATGGTGCGATTAGAATTCTTGTTTTTCCCGTTTTGTCTTTAAACTTACCCAATTTCAATTCCTAAATGGTGCGATTAGAATCTCCAATGCTTCAATGAAGTTCCGCCCCAACTTGCAATTTCAATTCCTAAATGGTGCGATTAGAATATTAGACCGAGGGGATTATATCGTAGGGGGAAACGTATTTCAATTCCTAAATGGTGCGATTAGAATTTCCCGCCGTTGGCTGCAATACTCCAATGCTTCAAATTTCAATTCCTAAATGGTGCGATTAGAATAATGATTTATTTCTAGTTCTGTAAGATGAAGACATATTTCAATTCCTAAATGGTGCGATTAGAATCGCTAAACCCGCCGTACCTAAGGTAACCGCCAATTCATTTCAATTCCTAAATGGTGCGATTAGAATGTTATATCCGTATTTTTGTCCTGTCTGGTCTTAATATTTCAATTCCTAAATGGTGCGATTAGAATAATTTTTACCAATACAGGTACGTATAACGCAACCGAATTTCAATTCCTAAATGGTGCGATTAGAATTGAACTAACGAACAAAATAAATTCAAGTGCTAATCTATTTCAATTCCTAAATGGTGCGATTAGAATCTGATTATGTGGTTAGTAAAGCCATTGATTGCGTCAATTTCAATTCCTAAATGGTGCGATTAGAATTAGATAGGTTGCGGATATTAGGAAGTTGCGGAGTTATTTCAATTCCTAAATGGTGCGATTAGAATTGTAATTGCAATCAGGACAAATGGAGATTTTGCTTAATTTCAATTCCTAAATGGTGCGATTAGAATCGCTCAAAAGAAAAGGGATGATAGATATAGTTTACATATTTCAATTCCTAAATGGTGCGATTAGAATCCGTTGCGAAAACGGCTTTATTTCTCCAAATTTGCACTTTTTTACGCACAAAAACAATAAAAAAATCGTCGAGGGTGGAAAGTATGTTTTTACCCCACCTTCGACGACTATTGAAAATCAGACACTTACCTGATTATTGGACTTCGGCCCATGTATAAATATCAAAATTTCAAGGAACTTCGTTGAGTTCGACGAATTACGTATAATCGTATAAGTTCCCAGCTTACAGAAAATTATTGGTACTCATTCGCTCTTGGCCAATTACTTCTTTATCCAGCCATCGCTCATTTCTGCTTTTAAAGATAATCAAACTATCTTCCTCATCTTTCATTATTTTCTTGGCATCAAATATCATTTCTTTCAGTTTTACCTCCGTAATTTCTCCTTCAAAAACTGAGTTTTGTATCCAATTCAAATACTTTCGGCAATGCTTCAGCATCTTACCTACTCGCTTTTCGCCCATATCATACACCAATATTACGTACATATAAATTAGGGTTATTAAATTCGTAAATTTTACTCACTAAATCACCAATTCAAAACTCACTCATTAAATTTACCACATCATTTTGAAAGGTTTATAACTTTCTATTCCCAACATATGCTTACTTAATTTGTAACATTCCAACTTTACTAAATTCTTGTAACTTACATTTCTGCCTAAACTCCGATGTTTGAACGTTTCTTTCAGCCTCTCTTCAAAATGTTGCGTAAACGTTTTGCGGGCTGAATCCTTCAACACACAACGATTGGTATCTTGCCTGAAATCATTGGCTTGAATTATTTTTTTATTTAACACACTAAAAATCGTTCTATCTACCAATACTGGTTTAAAAATTTCCGCAATATCCAAAGCCAAGGAAAACCTTCTTACCCCAGGTTCATGCAGAAAACTAATCGTTGGGTTTAATTGGGTATGATAAATCTGGTCGATACAAACCGTATAACACATCATATTTCCAAACGAAATTAAGGCGTTTACTTCGTTTTGCGGTGGCTGCTTGCTACGATTACCCATTTCAAAATCGTTGATAATTGTCCCAAAAGCACCGTAATAAGCTTGACGAATATTCCCCTCAATCCCCATTAATTCATCTACTCGCTTTGTCCCTTCAATGGATGCTGAATAATCTTCGATACGATTCAAGAATTCTGAAACATCTTTTCCTCGACCTTGATAATATTTCAGATTTCTGCTCATATTGAAAGCCGCTCCGTTGATTAAGGTCTGCGCAATCACCAAACGCTTTTTGTCTGAAATGTAATGTTTTGTCTGCTCGACTTGCATTTTACCCGCCAACAAATATTCTTTGGGCATAAACGAACCTGTGTAATGTTCGTAATAATCAAAAAAATGCACCGCTACATGATTCTTTCCCATGAAATTATACATGGCACTATTGGCATCTAGACTACCAAAACAGTAAATGTTATCAACCGTTTCAATGGGAAGGTGGCGAGGTTGGCCTTCGTTGCCGTGTTCATCCACAGGCGTAAAACATAGCGTATTATCTTTCCGACTCAGTCTTCCAGGATTAAAAAGGTAGTACGATTTTTTCATAGTAAAAATTTGTAAGATGTATTTTAATCTTCTCCAACCCAGCAAAACTCAAAATAACTACAAGATTTGCATTTTGAAATGGGAAGCGTAGGCGGACAGTTTTCACGTTTAATAATCTCACTAGCCAATCCAATCCATTTTTCAACCTCAATCATTTCATCATCGGGCAATTCCACTCGCTCAGATTGCCTGATTTTCGGATAATCAATTATCCCATAATCTGCTTTTACGCCACTTTTACGGAGCAAATACAAATAAAACTTTACTTGAGCCACGTGCGCTTTTTCTTTCGCTGCCGACTTTTTAGTTTCATGGACAATCCCATTTTTGGCATCAAAAAAATCAATTTTGGCCGAAGCAATTATCCCATTATCCAATTCTGTTGTAATTTCCAACTCTTGATTTTTCTCCGCTCTTTGTGGATAAGTATCTTCTCCGATAAGTTTGCCTTCGTAAACAATATCAGAAGTATGCTCCATCGTAATACCGTTGGCATGAAGCCATAATTCTCGATGGCAGATATGAAGAATATTTATTAGCGTGGCGTTGATATTCATTTATAATTTTGGTAAAAAATCTGTCAAAAACTTTCTGAGTGATGTTACCGTAATATTTGCTTCTACTTTATACGTTTCATTGGTTTTGGCAATAATAAAGGCTTCTTGGGCATTCGTATCAGCCATTGTTATTTTAAATCCTTTACTGATTTGCGGGGCCGAACTCATTTTAATTTCGATAGCTGCTTTAACTTGGTTGTTATGCTCCAAAATCAAATCGCATTCTGCACCTTGTTGGGTTCTATAAAAATAGGGTTGAGCGTCAATTAACGTACTTTGCATTTCTTCGATGATTTGCTCAATCACAAAGCCCTCCCACGAAGCCCCCACTTGAGGGTCGTCGAGCAGGTCTTTTTCTTGCATAATATCTTTGAAAGCGTGTAGAATGCCACTATCACGCAAATATATCTTGGGCGATTTTACCAAGCGTTTCGGAATATTAACAAAGTATGGTTGTAGCCGACGAACCAAAAACGCCCCTTCCATTAAATCCAAATACTTATTGATTGTCGGGTGGGTGAGTCCCATTGAGCGACCAATACTCTCCGAATTCCACAAATTGCCGTGAACGCTCGCCAACATTCGCCAAAAACGTTCAATCGTTTGCGGTTCGGCACTTAGCCCCAATAAAGCCAAATCTTTTTCGATATAAGTTTTAATAAAATTTTTACGCCAAATCATGCTTCCTCTCTCTGAGCCAGCCAAATAAGCAAGCGGAAAACCACCCCTGTGCCAAAGTTTGGTTTCATTTTCATGGCCAACTTCATCGAGCGTAAAAGATGGAAGCTCAATATAACCAATTCGACCAGCCAACGAATCGGCACTTTTTTTAATCAGCGTAGGCGAAGCCGAACCCAAAACAATAAACCGTCCTACTCGTCTATCAGCATCAACAATGCCCCGAAGTTCAGCCATCAGTTGCGGCATTTGCTGAATTTCATCCAAAATAATGAGTTTATCTTGGTGATTTTGGAAATAAAGCACGGGGTCTGACAATTTCTGACGGTCAGCCGCCGACTCTAAATCAAGGTAATGAATTGGCTGATTTTTTGCCAAAGCCTTCGCCAAGGTAGTTTTACCAACTTGGCGAGGCCCAATGATGCCCACCACGGGAAAAATTGTCAGATATTCGGCCAACAAAGGCACAATATTTCTTATTATATCCATGAAATCTGTAAATTATATTTTCAATTTTCATGGTAAATATAGGGAAATATTGATTCTTAAAATAGTATTTATAAAAATTGGTCTTCACTATTTTCTTTTTTTATAATCAATCAAAATTTAGACTATAAACATTAGGTGCCACGATATCAGATGTATGCTCCATGCGTATTGCGTGAGCGTGCAACCATAATTCTCGATGGCAGATATGAAGAATATTTATTAATGTGGCGCTGATTTTCATAAAATTTATAAAAACTGAGTTTCACTACTTTCAAATCGTTGGCTATCCATCCCGAATTCTATGTCATAAAAATCTTTCCAATGGGAAATGTATTGATAACCAAATTCGCTTTTGGGGACATCTGAAAATTTAATAATTTCTAACTCCATCTTTTTACTCGCAAAAAGTGAAAATATAAACTTCGACATTATACCTTGAAGCGTTTTTTCAGCAACTTTTTGCTGTATAA
>JBBAKZ010000243.1:4873-5161 GCA_040403275.1 Arcicella sp.
ACCTCACTACCTTTTATTGTATTGATTTTTGTCGGAATCACGTCATATTGAGCTAAAAAATCTAATTCATTTTTTGAAAAAATTGACTCAAAATTATTGTTTATGCCATCGACCTTAATCGGAACTTCCAAAGGAATAAAACATGAAATATTCTCTTGGTCTATTAATTTAAAATCCCAATGAATTGACTTAAACTGAAGCCTCTCAACCTTACTTTTATAGTATTTCAACTGATTAGAATGATTCTGAGTGCTTATTTTATCAGATTGATTCCAATAATCTATATTT
>JBBAKZ010000244.1:0-3761 GCA_040403275.1 Arcicella sp.
TAATCCCATCACAATATTTCCTTCGGTTTGGGCAATCACATTGTTAGGATTTACGGTCATTCCACAGTCAATTACCGACACCACTTTCTCAATTTTTACGCCGTTTCCTTGCTTTGAAACCGTTACGGCATGCGCTACAATCGACCCAAACGAACGAGCCACGGCAATGCCAATGGCTTGATTTTCAGGTAGTTTATGGTGATAATTCGACTTCTTGGCCAAGGTTTGCAAAACTCTGCTGAATCGTGGTGCATCCGCCAACATATCCAAACGAAAAGCCAAAGGATCAGTTTTGGCAGCGTGTGCCAGTTCGTCCATAAAACTTTCTTGTCCGAAAGCCGTAGTTGAAGAATAAACCGAACGCCACCATAAAATTGGAATATCTGTTTCTGCCAAATGAAAACTCATCGTGCGACTGCCAAAATTGTAGGGACTATCTTCGATATTGGCCGTTTCGGTAGCCCATGAATCAGGTGCATTTTTCAGTGGATTTTTGAAAACTTGGTGTTCAATAGAACTACCCACAATTTTATGATTATGAGCAACCAGCGCACCCTTGTCATCTAAACCACCCTGCATCACCGACACCATTCCCGGACGGAAAGGTCCTTGTGTGGTATCGTCTTCACGTGTCCAAATAACTTTTATCGGGGCATTCACTTGTTTTGAAATATGCAAAGCCTCCATCACGTAATCGTAGTAGGCTTTTCTTCCAAACGAACCGCCCATAAATGGCACGTTCACTTTTATATTTTCAGGCTTGATTTTTAAGTATTGTGCCACTTCCCGCATCACACCATCGGGTGCTTGAACGGGTGCCCACAATTCCACTTTATCCCCTTGCACCCAAACGGTAGCATTTTGTGGTTCTAAAGCCGCATGAGCCGCAAACGGTGTTTGATAATAGCCTTCTAATTTCTGAGCTGCCCCCTCAAATTCTTTGTTAAAATCGCCTTTGGTATTGTCTTTATAATTTTCTCCTTTGGTTTTTGATAATTTTTGGAGGTCAGCATAATAAGTATCAGTGGAAATTTTATCCGAACCTTCGGCATCCCATTTAATTTTCAAGTCTTTCCGACCTTTGAGCGCTGCCCAATAATTATCTGCTACTACCGCTACTGCTTCAACGGTTTTGTGGGGCATTTTTCGCTCGGTTTTTAAGACAAATTTTACGCCTTTCACTTTCATAGCTTCCGCTCCATCATAACTCAACACTTTTCCGTGAATCGTTGGGGAATGTTGGATGCTGGCGTATAACATGCCAGGGACATCGCCATCAATCCCAAAAACTGCCGTTCCATTTACTTTAGAAGGGATTTCTGGACGGGGAACTGATTTTCCCAAAAGTTTAAAATCCTTGGGGTCTTTGAGTTTTGGGGTTTTGGGAACTTCCAATTTTGAAGCTTCCGCCACCAATTCACCGTAAGTAAAAACTCTCATGGTTGGTTTATGAATAACCTTTGCATTCTCCGCAAAACACTCATTTACAGGCACTTGCCATTTGGTAGCGGCCGCTGAAATCAACATTTCACGCACGGCTGCTCCCGCAGTACGCATGGGAATCCAACGAGAATTTACGGATGATGAGCCACCCGATTGTTGCGAACCGTATTTGCCCTGTCCATCCGTATTTCGGATTTCTACTTGATCGAGACTAACTTCCAATTCTTCCGCCAAAAGCATTGGCAGTGCTTGATAAGTACCTTGTCCCATATCAGGACGGGCGTTCAAAAGTGTAATTTTCCCCGCATCATTTATCAAAATATACGGGTTTAATTCAAGGCCCAAAGCGTTGGCGTTGGTCA
Organism: Arcicella sp.; assembly: GCA_040403275.1. Lineage (GTDB taxonomy): Bacteria > Bacteroidota > Bacteroidia > Cytophagales > Spirosomataceae > Arcicella. The sequence goes on from JBBAKZ010000244.1 coordinate 1,806, forward strand.
TATCAATTTTATGTACAATGGTTTTTGAATTACCAAATGAAGGCAATGAAAAACCGATAGCCAAGATTGAACTGGCTTTTATGAAATCTCTGCGTGAGTTTTTTTGTGTCATTTTCTTTTGTTGTTTAAAAAACTATTTCCCAGTAGAATTCCCTCCTTCTTTCATCATTTCCGAAGCCCGATGAATGGCTTGGCGAATGCGTGGATACGTACCACAACGACACATATTGCCCGACATTGCGGTATCAACATCTTCCTCCGTTGGAATTGATTTTTCTTTTAATAATGCCACTGCCGACATAATTTGTCCCGATTGACAATAACCACACTGCGGAACTTGGGCTTCAATCCAAGCTTTTTGAACGGCATGGTCGGTATTAGTAGAAATTCCTTCAATCGTAGTGATTTTATTGGTTGATTTCAACGTTGAAATGGGTGTTGAACATGAACGAATCGGCTGACCGTCGAGATGCACCGTACAAGCGCCACAAAGTGCCATTCCACAACCAAATTTTGTACCTTTCAAGCCAACGTAATCACGGATTACCCACAAAAGCGGTGTGTCCGAATCAGCGTCAACGTTGTATTTTTTTCCGTTTACGGTAAGATTATACTTTGCCATTATATTGTCAGATTTTAGTTTCTAATCGTTTGTTTATCAGTCCGTTAATTTATTTTGTAAAAGTAAAAAAATATTAATATATTTTTTTACTTTAGTTGAAAAACGAATCAAATATTTACAAATTTAGCATAAAAGTTATTACATTTGTTTTAACATCAGTAAATATTAAAAATATGATACAAACACTCAGAAAAATTGGTAATTCAAACGGTGTGTTGATTCCTAAAACGATGTTAATAACTTGCGGTATTACAGATGAAGTTGAAATGGAAGTTTTGGGCGATTCAATCATGTTGCGTTCAACTAAAAAGAAAGCTCGTGACGGTTGGGATGAGGCTTTTAAACAAGCAATTGCCAACGGTGATGAGCCTGAAAATGATTTATTTGAAGGAATGAAAAACACTTTTGATGAGGCTGATTGGACTTGGTAAAGCACAAAATAATGATTGTAAATAGATTTGAAGTTTGGCTTTTAAGCCTTGGCCCAACGCAAGGAAGTGAAATTTCTAAGACTCGTCCATGTTTAATAATTTCTCCTGACGATGCCAATAAATACCTCAAAACTGTTTTGGTGGCTCCTCTCACACGTACCCGAAAAGCATTTCCAACAAGAGTTAATTGTGAATTTGCTGGACAAAATGGTCAAGTTGTCTTAGACCAAATGCGAACGGTTGATAAAGATTTAAGACTCATAAAAAAAGTGGGTACGCTAGAAGATGTTGCTTGCGAACAAGTAAGCAGAACCTTAGAAGAAATGTTTAAATATTAACCTCACCACTCAGGCGTAACTCCTCCACGAACCCGTGAATTCAAGGCCAAACGAATGGCAAATTGTGTATTTACCAAACCATTATTTGCCTTTGGAATTCCAAGATTATTATAGTTAAAAACCGCCTCTACTCGCAGAATTCGAGCAATTCCGTCAATTCCGTAACCAAATTCGATGTTATGAACGTTATTTTTTGCGGTGTATAAATAATTAGCAAAAAACTCTTCTCGGATGCCCAATCGTCGGATGGGAAGCAATTGCGTTAGAGCAAATTTCCGCAAACCCACCATCGTCATAATGTCAATGTATGAACCATTCGTAGAATAAAAATATTGGTCAATTATTTTTTTACTCGCTCCCCAGACATAATTATCGTAAAAACCGACCAAACGGTGGGTTGTAAGGGCATCTCCAATGGAAATCATGTTGTTATTTCCATTGAAATGCTTGAAATCAGCGAAAGTCATATGATTGGCACTGATAAACGTTCCTGCTTGGGCAATATAATTAAAATTGGTGTTGATACTTAAGGGGAAATTGTGCGTAATTCCCAATTCAATGGTAT
>JBBAKZ010000244.1:3771-5159 GCA_040403275.1 Arcicella sp.
ATTGCTCCCCGATATTTGAACGTAATCAAAGGCGACGAAGCAAAATCAACCGAGCGAATATTGTTCCTATATTGTTTTTTCAAAAATGGTCGATAATTAATTTGAAAACTGGCAATAAAAGCATTGTTTGTTAGAAATTCAGTAGCCCCAATTTCTTGATTTTTAGGGAAATTAGGAATATAATCGGCGTTTCCAAAGTCAACCCAAGAATGATCGATGGTATTTTGCAGCGGGTATCTTCTTGCCCATTCTACGGAAGTTCTTATCCCAAAAGTATTCGAAAAGCGGTCAATGAAACTGATATTAAAAAAGTCTTTTTCAAAAATTTTGATGTAATTTTTCTTCAATAGCAACGTTGAGAGCGAATTTAAATCAAAGCCAATTGGCGTATCAAGGTTGTACTGTGAAACAAATCTTCCTCCCGATATCATGAAATCTTCTCGCTGGGTTTTCCACCTGATTTTGGTCATCCCTATAAAACGTTTATTGGTAAAGGAATACCGCACCGTTGGGTCAAACTCCCACCAATCGTATCTATTTCGACGATGTCTAAAAAGTATACCCGTGCCCACAACGTACCCCTCAACGGTGTTGTAATTGAAATCAAAAATGGGTGCTTTGATATAAGCTTCATTGGGATAAAACCCTCTTACGGTATTTCCCCAATAAATCGACTGACTAAACAATATACTTCTAATAGCGAATTTTTGATTGGCCTGCCGATAATTTGAAAACTCGTCAGGCTGTTGGGGCAACGAATTTTTATGGGTGCTAGAAATAGGTAAATCTGGCGTAAATGCTTGAAAAATAGGCAACTGTTTTACTTCGTTCCAGTAATAATTATCCCGCTTATGGGCTTCCGTCATGACATTTACTTTATCATAACGCTTTAAACCCGAACTTATATTGGCGTCACTCCATTGATTTCTAAGATTTGTTCCCAAAGCCGAAATTACTTGCTTGAATTGCTGGACTTCAAAATTTCTTTCTTGAACATTCACAATTTCATGAAACGCACTTTCAGCGGGTCGTTCCAATTTTGTAGCCTCTTCTGGATTAATAGCTTGATAATTCCAAACCTTGGCTAAATATTGATATTCGCCATCAAATCCCATTAAACTTCCCGAAGTTTTGATATTAAATTTTTCGGGTAGCCATATATTTAGGTGAAGGCCAAAATCAATAACTATTTGATAATCAATCGAATAATTTTTTACCGATAGATTTATTTGTTGAATTGAATAATCATTGGCGGTCAAGGATATGGTTCCGCTGAAAACCTTTTCATCGTTGTTATTTTTGGGAATCACGCTGATTTGATAAATTTTTACGTCTTCTAATTCAACTGAATTCACTAAAGCAAAGTCATAATAATTGAATGCTTTCGG
>JBBAKZ010000245.1:0-1313 GCA_040403275.1 Arcicella sp.
AATACGCTCTTGCATGGCACCCATTTCAGTTGCCAAAGTTGGTTGGTAACCTACGGCTGATGGCATACGACCTAAAAGGGCAGATACCTCAGAACCCGCCTGCGTAAAACGGAAGATATTATCAATAAAGAATAGAATGTCACGACCTTGGTCTTCGCCTTCTGCATCACGGAAATATTCAGCAACTGTCAAACCAGAAAGCGCAACTCTTGCACGAGCTCCAGGAGGCTCATTCATTTGACCAAACACTAAAGTAGCTTGTGAACCCAAAAGGGCAGTTTCATCAACTTTGCTCAAATCCCACTCACCATTTTCCATGGCGTGTTTAAAATCTTCACCGTAACGAATTACGTTTGATTCAATCATTTCACGCAACAAATCGTTACCCTCACGAGTACGTTCACCCACACCAGCAAACACCGAAAGACCTTCGTACGCCTTGGCAATGTTGTTGATAAGTTCCATGATAAGTACGGTTTTACCAACACCAGCACCACCGAACAAACCAATTTTACCACCTTTTACATAAGGAGCAAGCAAGTCGATTACTTTGATACCTGTGAAAAGCACTTCCGTTGAAGTAGCCAATTCGTCATATTTTGGTGCAAGACGGTGAATTGGTAAAGCTTTCAAAGATTTAGGCTGAGGAATACCATCAATTGCCTCACCAACTACGTTGAAAAGACGACCTTTAATGCTATCACCAGAGGGCATTGACATTGGTTGCCCTCTATCAATTACTTCCTGACCTCTCTGAAGTCCTTCCGTTCCTTCCATCGCAATGGTTCTCACTCGGTCTTCACCTAAATGTTGTTGAACTTCAAGAACTACTAACGTGCCGTTGGCTTTTGTAACCTCCAAGGCATTCAAAATTGCGGGAAGATGAGAGTCTTTGCCCTCAAAGCTTACGTCCACAACCGGTCCGATTACTTGCGTAACTTTCCCTTTATTGACTGCATTTGCCATTTTGTATTGTGATTTTGTTTTTCTGAATTAAACCTAAAATAGTGATTTGCGAAAGGTTTTCCCTGAGAATTACTTTTCACAAAACCGAATATAGAGATTCGGTTAGTATTTAGGGTGCAAAATTACTTGGTAAATTTCAGATTAACAATGCTGTTTTTGGATTTTTATCATAAAATTTGCTAAAAATAGGTCGTTTTGTTGGATTGGTCTAAGTTATGTTTTACAAAACCCGGTACAAAAGTTCCTGTTCCGACAACAAATCATGAAACGAAAATGATAAATATTGGTTTTGTTTTACAACTTGAAAAATGCACTGCGTGATCAATTTTCCATCACGGTTCATCTGC
>JBBAKZ010000245.1:1323-5119 GCA_040403275.1 Arcicella sp.
TACTTGTTCACGAGTGAAATTGGGATTTTGTTCTCTAAAATCGGCAAACCATTTTTCTCTTTCTGTTCTAATTTCTTGGGTGTAGAGCGTTGCAGAAGACCAAATATGGGCTTCTTGGGGATTTTTCGAAGTATAATGGATTTCTGTACCGTCCCATCTAAATTCACAGATTTTTAATAATTCTTTATGATGAACTATTATTAAGGTGAAATTTTCTACATTCTCAAAAGAATAAGTTGAAATAAAATCATCAACGGTATCAAACTTGAAAAAATCTAAAATCACTTTTCCCCTACTTTGACGATACGGTGGCGTGTGCAAGTGATTTTCAAAGGCTCCGTTTAACAAACAAACCGTAAAATCTTCGGAAGTGGCTATCCAAGTACCACCAGCATGAGCATCTTTGGGGAAGAATATTTGTTTGCCATTGATGATATATTTTTTAGGAGGAATGGCTTTTGGTCGGGCGAGGGATTCGTCTCTATTATTGGTTAAAATATAGCCTGAATTGACGGTAGGAAGTAATGTAAGGACGCACATTTTGTTTACTGGTTGTTAGAGAATTGGTTATTGATTGATTAGTGGTTGGAACATGAGATTGATTGTAAAGACAAATTACTAATTAACAGTTCCCAATAACTAATCCCTAATTGCCAATAACTCTATAACGAAGGGTTGAGTGGGCCACACCGAAGTTTTTCGGGATTTTAATTTCGGGATAAACTTCGTTTAATCCAATTTTAATAATGGCTAAATGATGAATGGTGTGTTCAATTAAATAGGTCAATTCACGGAAGAAACTGCTTGGAATTTCAAGACATTCATCTCCGCCAAATTTACTTTTTAATATCAAATTACGGTCAGTATCTAATGTTGTTAATTGGTATTTAATGTTTTCCAAGGTCTGAATTGTAAAATTTTTATCATTCTCAATCGTGGGATTTCTTTCACGGGCATCATAATCGACAATGCCATTTTCATATCCATTTAAGGCACATAAATAAAATTCTGTGATATGCCGAACGTGCTGTCCAATTGAACTATCATGTAAAGGTTGAAGAGAATCCCTATAAACCAATACATCTATATCATTCAGTAAATCAATGAGTTGATTTATAATTACACAGTTTGTTTGTTGAAGCATAATTGATTCGATTTTCGTGATTCGATTTTTGTAAAAGTGTAGTAGAATCAATCAAATTATTCTTTTACAACATTGACCGTAATCGTAAAAGTCACCATGTCGCCCATACCAAAAGTGCCTCCCCCTACTGCCCAATCACGGCGATTGATAAGAGTACTTCCTTGAAAAGTGGCTTTATCACCCTCTTGTTTGAAGATGAAGGGTATTTTTACATTTTTGGTCGTTTCTTTTATCGTTAAGTCAAAATATCCCATATAATTACTGCCGTCTTTTTCAATTTTCGTAGTTTTCATTTTCAATTTAGGGTATTTTGTTACGTTAAAAAAATCTCCCTTTTCTCTTAAATGCCTGTCTCTGAGACTATTATCCGTATCAATCGTATTGACATCAACTGAACCTACTAAACTTGAATTTGCCAAATCGTTAGGATCAAATTTTAATATTCCCGAAAAACCTTTAAAATTTCCATTCACGGATGTCCCCAACATTTTCATTTTGAAAGAAATGCCCGCTGTGACAGGTTTCCAATTTTGGGCAGACATTGTGTTTGTTAGACTTACGAAAAGGGCAAAAATTAAGATTTTTTTCATTTTTGGTCGCTTGTTGATGAAGTATAATTTTAAAATTTATAAGAAATAGCCACCATTGGGATTAAACTTTTATGGCGCCAAGTATCGTTTAATCTACCATTAATTTCTACTTTTTTTTCAGTCGTTAATTCTACAAATTGATAACTGGCGCCCGCTCTAATGCCAATTTTATTTGTGACCCAATAACGAGCGTAAATCTCTGAATTCAAGCTACCTATATCCGAATCGCTGATTAATAGAAAATTGTAAGTCTCAGGATTTGAAGAGGAAGAATTTGAACCATCTTGAAATTTGCGTTTGTTTCTAATCGAAATTAAATCGCCCGAAACGGTTCCTCCCCAAGTTTTACCCGTAGCATCAATATTAAACCCAACTTCCAATTTTTGAGAAAGGGCATATTGTAAAATAATCCCAATATTTAAGGCATTTGTCTGCACCGATTTAACCCTAAAAGTATCAATATTAGAGATAATATCGTCTGAAAATAAAGCCGAAAAACTTGAAGTTCCCGAGGTAAATTTTGCGGGAGAAGTTCGAAAATCTGTGGCACCGCCGAAATAGGAAGTAATTCTAACAACGTAACCAATCTTGAAACGATTAGATTTTCCTAAACCCCATGATTGGGTAAAAGACAAAGCTGGAGAAAAACCATTACTATTTCCGCCGACTGCAAAATCAATCGTTTTATAGGTTTTATCAAGGCCTTGAGCCGAAACATGATAAGTAATGACACTTAGAAATAAGTACAGAATAATATTTTTCATTATTATAAATTATTGATTTTTAGATTGTTATATATAATACGCTTGGCATGAATAATTTCGAAAAATTTAGTTATTCTAATTTTGCACTGCCAAATAAAACAGAAAATTGTTTACACCAAATCAACACATATTTTTGCTTATTCAAGTCTGCTTCAGTAGGAATGTCAACCACAAAAGTGACAGTTTTACTTAATTTCACAACCGATGTAGCCCCTTTGGCCGTTTTATCTTCGGTTAAATAAACATATAAATCTGGCCCTTGGTCGGATTTTAAATTTTCGAAAGAACGGTATTTTTTCTTCGCATCTGTTTTGTTGGTTATTACTTTCATTGTACCAGCAGTTGCATGAACTCCCGACAAAAAAGTTCCTGTTGATTCTTGCATTCCCATTTGTACAGCCTTGGGAAGTGTTTGAATTACGGGAGTTAATGTCTCATTCTTCACGCAAGACCAAGATAATAAAGAGACGGACAAAAATACTAAAAATAATTTCATAGTATTAGTCAAATATTTGCATGACAAAATTGAGAAGATTAAGTGAAATATTTTGTTGGCTATGTGACTTTTATGAGAAATTGTGGTCAGAAACTTGATTTGCAAAGGCTACATGCCTTGCTTTAGGAATAAACCAACGATTCATTTTAAATCATTACTTATATTTAGTATTTTTTGTAAGGAAAAGTTGTGATTTTAAGTCAAATTAGCATGGTTAAACGTCTTTTATTCAAATATAATTTAATAAAAAGACGAAAATCATGTATTTTTGATGAATACTTGTAAGAAACACACACTATTAAATAATTTTCTAACGATTTAAGGCCACAATTTATACCCATCGTCCTATGGCAAAATTATTAATTATTGATGATGAAAAAGCAATTCGAGGAGCGCTTAGAGACATCCTTGAATATGAAGGCTATGAAATCGAAGAGGCCAGTGATGGCGAACAAGGATTGGAGTTAGTGACCAAGAATGATTATGATGTAGTGCTTTGTGATATTCGTATGCCTAAAATTGAGGGCTTGGATTTATTGCAAAAAGCTACTGAAATGGGAAAAGGAGCTCAATTCATTATGATTTCAGCTTTCGGAAATGTAGAAACCGCCGTGGAGGCAACCAAACGTGGAGCCTTCGATTTTATATCAAAGCCACCCGATTTAAACCGTTTGTTGGTGACTGTACGCAATGCCCTTGAGCGTGGAAAAATGATTGTCGAAACGAAAGTCTTGAAGAAAAGAGTGTATAAACTCAATGAAATCGTTGGAGAGTCAGCTAGTATTCAAAGAGTGAAAAATAC
>JBBAKZ010000246.1:0-5062 GCA_040403275.1 Arcicella sp.
TGCTTAATATTTTTCCAAGTCTTTTTTTGGTCAGGAGTCAATTCATCTTCCAAAGAAACTTTCTTGCGTTCCTTTATTTTTACAAACTCTAAATTTTTCATCAATTTGATAAAAAACTGAACTTGTGTATCTGGAATATTAAGTGTTATCTGTTCCATAATTTAAAATGAATAATTGTAATTCCGAACATCGGAAACAGCATCGGCTGCCGTCAAAAACGAACCGAGCGACGGTCGCATCAAAATTTACGCATAAGTATTCAACATGACGGGCATTACCAATAATAAAATATCTTCGTTTTCTTTCTTATCCGATGGAATAATTAAGCCCGCACGGTTTGGTTGCGACATCTCCAACGCAATCATGTTTGAAGAAATATTGCCTAACATTTCCACCATGAATTTTGCGTTGAAACCAATTTCCATTTCTTCTCCGTCATAATCACACATTAATCTTTCGTTGGCTTCGTTTGAATAATCTAAATCTTCGGCCGAGATTACCAAGTCGTTTTGCGCTAATTTCAACCGAATTTGATGAGTCGTTTTATTTGAATAAATCGAAATACGTTTCAAAGAACCCAAAAACTCCGAACGGTTAATCGTCATTACGTTTGGATTATTCTGAGGAATGGCATTTTCGTAATCAGGGAAACGTTCGTCGATTAAACGGCAAATCATTCTGATATTATTAAAGCTAAAAAAAGCATTGGCCGAACTAAAATCTGCAGTCACGGTCGTATCGTCAGAGGGCAAAGTTGATTTCAACAAGTTCAAAGCCTTACGAGGAATAATCATCGTTGATTCTTGCTCAGATTTCACGTCGTTTCTTCTGTAACGAATCAAACGGTGTCCGTCCGTCGCCACGAAATTGGTATATTCAGCCGATAATTGAACGTACACACCCGTCATGGCAGGGCGTAAATCATCGTTTGAAACGGCAAAAATAGTATTAGCAATGGCTGCACCCAAGACATCCGCAGGAATTTGTACCGAAAGACTTTTGGTTACTTGTGGCACTTTCGGAAAATCAATTGGATTTTCGCCTGAGAGTTTATATCGCCCATTTTCAGTAATGATTTCCGTTCCGAAAGTATCGCCATCAATTTTAAAAGTGATTGGTTGGTCGGGCAATCCACGAAGTGTATCCAACAACAAACGAGCTGGAACGGCAATTGCCCCAGAATCAGTTGATTCAATTGCCAAGGTAGTAATCATTACCGTCTGTAAATCAGAGGCTGTTACGGTCAATTGGTTTTGGTCAATTTGGAACAAAAAGTTTTCCAAAATAGGAACAATCGGGTTGTTGGCAATTACTCCATTAACTGCCGAAAGCTGTTTGAGTAAGACAGAGGAAGATACGACGAATTTCATTATTGAGAATATTATAAGTTAGCTGTTCTTTTTAGTAATGGGTTATTTGTGCATAGTTATTGGTCTTAATTTATTGGTCGGAAATAACAATTAACCAACCTCAACAAATAACTCACAAAACTACAAATTTACCCTGAATTTACCTAGTTCAGGGATTGATGGCAACCTATTTTTACAAAAAACTATTTGTAATGATTATACAAGCGAAAAAAGGTGTTTCTTGCCTTTCATACAGTTTATGGTTTTGAATGTTGGGGAAACGCAATAATTTTGTAGAAATAATAAAACCAACCAAGCATGGATTTTCAACAATTACTCACGCCTAATGGCATCGTCAGTTTAATCACTCTTACTTTTCTCGAAATAGTTTTAGGCATTGATAACATTATATTTATTTCTATTGCCGCCAATAAGTTAGCCAGAAAAGACCAAGCAAAAGCCCGCAATATTGGATTACTATTAGCCATGGCTTTCAGAATTATTTTGCTATTCGGTATTTCTTACATCATTGCCATGCAAGAGCCTTTCACCTACCTTAATTTGGGGTGGCTTCGTGCAGGAATATCGGGGCAGAGTTTGATTTTATTCGTTGGCGGTTTATTCTTGTTGTATAAAGCAACCTCTGAAATACACGAGAAATTAGAAAAGCATGATCATGAAGCTAAACCCAAAACGTCGGCATCCGATAAGTTGACAGCGGTAATCATTCAGATTGCTTTAATCAATATTGTTTTCTCGATTGATTCAATTCTAACGGCCATTGGACTTACGCAGGTACTTCCAATCATGATTGCGGCGGTGGTGATTTCAGTTGTAATAATGATGGGATTCTCAGGACCCGTGGGTGATTTTGTCAATAAACATCCTTCGATACAAATGTTGGGTATGGCATTTTTAATTATGATTGGTTTTATGCTCATTGCTCAAGCAGCCCACGATGCTAATGTGTCACTTTTCTACTCGCACGTGGGGGAAGTTCCGAAGGGATATTTATACTTTGCGATTGCCTTCTCATTGTTGGTTGAAGTGTTGAATATTAAGGTTCGGTCGAAAGAAATTGAGGAATAACAGAAATTTGTTTAAAATTCAAATGCGTAAGAGTCGTTGAGATGGACTTTACAACGACTCTTATTTTACAAATAACTTGTTTTAAAGCTGGCTTGTGTTCTTTTTTAAACCATCATTTCCTGAGCTAAACCCGATTATTATCCGCCTTCCAATCTTGAATCAACTGCTTAATCTCATTATTACCTAAATTTTCTGAAGCAGCTTTGTGAGCTAGTGACGTTAATTCAGCATTAGGTGCAAAACGAAGCGCAAGGATTTGCCCCATTTTTAAAGAACTGTCCAATGGTTTTCCTGTTAATAAATAATATCTGAAATTTTCTTCAGCTCTGATGGCACGGTCTTGGGCTTTCAGTGAGAATGAACGAGCATAAAAGGCCGCAAAAAGTACTGAAACGGTAAGCAAGATAAGGATAATGGATGTTAATATTCCTTCGCCACTTTGAAATCCTTGATATAAATTGATGAGGGATAAAATAAGAGTAACAAGGATAATGCCCCCAAGGACATAATGAAAGCCTGTTACCATTCTTGCGTGGTTTTTGTAATTTTGTTCTTGCATTGTTTTTTGTTTAATTTGAGTTGTAAAGATAAGATAATTATAGTCAAATGAAGCAACAGTCTCATGACCCGAATTACGAAAAATTGGAAGTATGAAAGCGTTAAAAAGAAGTGCAAATGTTGGGCTATTTACAAAGACAAGTTGGTTGTGAGTTTTACCAAAATGTGGGAGTTTACCGATTGTATTACAAAGTAATTATTAATTGGTACAAGCAGAAAATAATTTGAAATGAAAAAGAGTTAAATAATTAATGTTTTTATGTTTTCTGAGAATGAGATTTACACCTCATTCTCAAATTTTATAATTCAATCACCTCCGATGAAACGCCCAATTCCATGAAAAGTCTTTGCCAATAAGTCGAAATAGCTGGATTATTTTTCTTGCGAGAAGCCGTTGGTTCGAAAGGTTTTACGATGAAAATTTGGGCTAATCCAATATTAGGTAAGTTGGGTTTCATACCCAAAACATCTTCTCTTGCCCAGCCAACCGCCGCTGCATCATCCACGGGAGGGTTTGAATGAAAATCTCTTCGGTTTTTCGCTTTCATACTTTCAACCATATCCGAAAGAAAATATACTTTTACGCTGTAGCCTTTTGCTACCGACTTATCAATCAAAGGTAAAGCAGCCCAAAGATCGGTATTATTTTTGCTCGAAGAGGTATTTTGCGAAGCCAATTGAGCAAAAACTATCTTCTTAAAAATACTTTTTTCTTTATCCAATGACATATTATATTCCGTAGAAATCGCCTCGGAATCCGTTGAACTAGCTCCCGTTAACTCTCCTTTTTCGGTTCTACAAACAACTTCGGCCGCTTTGCCTTTGCCCGTATTTTCATGAACAAAATATACTTCTAACTTATCACCTTTTTCCTTTACATTTTCATCAATAAGTTGATGAATAACTTTGGTATATTTCTCATTAACGAACTGTTTATTCACGTTTACGCTTACCGATTTATCAATAAAAATCATAGAACAAGTTTTTTGTTCTTCAACCTCTTGATACTTCTTGCCTACATCGGTACAACCCAAAATTAGGCTTGCAGGAATCAGTACAAAATAGTATTTTATCTGTTTCTTCATCGTTGTTAAATCAGTATTTATTAAATTGTATTAGTGGTTACGATAATTGAATGCAAAATAATCAGATTATCATTACAAATATCATTCATTATAGTTTATTCATTAATTTTAACATAAAATTTATGATAACCGATACCAATAACGGATAATTGGTAATAAAAAACATGAACAGAAATCAAAAAATATTTAGATGGGTTTTCGTTATTTTTACGCTTTGTGTAGCGGCAATGGTTGTGCAAATGGCTATGAATACCACAGCACCTTGGAACAAGAAAAAATCAGTTGAAAGAGTTTGGGGCGGTGATACTTTGAAAGGCAAATGATAAAATAGATCTACTTTCAAGCCAATAAAGTAAATTTAGATGGCTAAGTTTTAACTACCAGAACATGAGGCTTAACTAAATTTTATCATATTGCTTGTCCGAATCTCACGGAAATCCTTGTTTAAAATGTCAACTTCCCTAAAACGCCCATGACCTCTTTAAAATTAATATTGTTTCTTCTGACTGATTGTAACGAAAACAAAAAGCCTTCAAAATAACGATTTTGAAGGCTTTTTGAAATGTATAAAAAACGTATGATTAATATGAGCCTCCAATGGTTTTATAAAACATCTTCATACTCTTTTGTTTTGTTAAAAATACTTTTAGCAAATGAACATACTGGAACAATCGTAATGTTTTTTTCTCGGGCAAATGCTACTGATTTTGCCACTAATTCTTTACCAGCCCCTTGTCCTTTTAGATTATTATCTACTGCTGTATGCTCAATCATTATTCTGTCATCTCCCGCCCAAGTGTAAACCATTTTTGCCAGATTTTTGCCCGCTTGTTCGATAAAAAACATGCCAGTGTTACCATTTTCTTTTTGCTGAATTTCCATATTTGGTCGAAATTTAATTTTTAGCAAAATGTGCTTTTACAAACGCAACTTCTTGGTTTTGAGTTAAATGGTCAGCATTTTTCACCTCAATTTTAATAG
>JBBAKZ010000247.1:0-5038 GCA_040403275.1 Arcicella sp.
TTTAATAAAAGTAAAGTCTGCCTTAGATTTGGAGAAAAAAGAAGCAGAAATAAACCTGCTTGCTGAACAGAAAAATAATCAATTATTGTTTCTTGTTGCTGCGATTATGGGTGTATTGTTGATGACTAATTTTGTAATAACGCTTCAGCGAAATAAGAAAAAAATAGAGCAACAAAAAATAGAATTGAGTCAACTAAATACCACGAAAGACAGATTATTCAGCATTATTGCCCATGATTTGAGGGGACCAATCACTACGCTTAAGGGTATTTTAGATTTAATTGGCGATGATTCTCTGAGCCAGAAAGAGTTTATTGATTTATCAAAATCACTGAATCAAAGTGTGGAGAATATACAGGCAATGCTGGATAATTTACTGCTTTGGTCACTTTCGCAAATGAATGGATTAAAACCCCAAAAGAAGACTTTAAAAGTAGAGGAATTTCTTAAAGAAGCCATTAATTTAGTCCAAGAAATAGCCAAAGGTAAAAATATTGAAATTCAACATGAAATATCAGGAGATTTAAAAATTTTCGCCGATGAAAATAACATGAGTGCCATCGTTAGAAATTTAATCAATAACGCCCTTAAATTTACCGCCGAACACGGGAAAGTAGTCATAAAGGCTTATCAGCAAAATAATTGGGTCAAATTAGAAATCATCGACTCGGGCGTGGGTATAAAACCCGAAGAGGTATCTAGCCTCTTTTCGACCCCGAAACTCAAAATAGGCACCGCTGGCGAAAAAGGAACTGGACTAGGTTTGGTTCTCTGCAAAGAATTAATTGAGCAAAATAGTGGTAAAATATCCGTTTCGAGCGAATATGGCAAAGGAACAATTTTCACAATTACTTTACCGATAGGATGAAATTTATTCAAAAGAATCATTTAAAATTAACTCAAAACCACTTCTGCTTAATTTTTCCGATGTAATCAATGCTGAATCCTTTGATGAAAAATTGCTTTAATGCTACGCCAACATTTGGATACATTTCCAATTCGTGCAAATCCACCAAAGGCATCCAAACAACTGCCAAAGCCGACGTTTCATTGGGATTTAAAACGGGTTTTCCTGCCAGTATTTTTCCCTCAAAAACACAATGAAGTACATCTTCTTTTCCTTCCGACATGATGACATCGCCCGATAATATCATCTTGCCAATTTCAACTTCAATTCCCAATTCCTCCATCAATTCACTAACAACAGTTTCCGCCAGCGTTTCGCCTTTGTCGACGTTTCCCCCCGGAAGATTGTAAACATCAGTATTCCCGTAACGATACTGCATTAAGAGTAAATGATTATTTTCAATAATGGCTATGCTTGGACGTACTTTCATAAGTATTTTTGTAATAATTCTTTCGGATTACGAATAAACAACATTCAAGTTTTATCATTAACTTGTTTAAAATCAATCAATTGATTTTTTTTATATTTCGATTTACTGTAAACTAATTTTACGGTACACTTAATTTACATGGACTTATTGAATTTCCGTTAATTTCGAGGAAATTATTTTTATCGAATCCACAAAAAATGACCATCAAAGATATTACCAATCATTTAGAAAAACTGGCGCCCCTCTCCTATCAGGCGAGTTACGACAATGCGGGTCTGCTCGTGGGTTATCCACAAACGGAGGTTACGGGCGTACTCGCAACGCTTGATTGCACTGAGGAAATTATCCACGAAGCCATCGCTCGAAATTGCAATCTTATTGTGGCCCATCATCCCATTATTTTCAAGGGATTGAAGCGATTTAATGGGTTAAATTATGTGGAACGTACCGTCATGCTTGCCATCAAAAACGACATTGCCATTTATGCCACGCATACCAATTTGGACAGTGTAAAAGGAGGCGTAAATTACATGATAGCTGAAAAATTGGGACTCCAAAATCCTAAAATTCTAGCGCCACAAAAACAGATTTTAAAGAAATTAGTAAGTTTTGTTCCACTCGAAAAAACACAAGTAGTGCTTGACGCTTTGTATGCAGCGGGTGCAGGGCAAATTGGCGAGTATAAAAATTGCAGTTTTCAAGTGGAAGGCATGGGAACATTCACGCCAACGGGAGCGGCTAATCCGCACATTGGAAGCTTGAATAAGTCCGAAAAAGTGGCAGAAAATCGGATTGAAGTAATTTTTGATTCTTATTTGGAAAATCAAATCTTAAAAGCTTTGAAAACTTCCCATCCGTACGAAGAGGTAGCCTATTATCTAAGTCTGTTGGAAAACCAAAATCAGCAAGTGGGTTCGGGCGTAATTGCTTCATTATCAGAACCTTTATCGGAAGAACATTTTCTCCATTATCTAAAAGAAAAAATGGGCTTGCAAACTTTTAGACACACGCCATTGTTAAATAAATACGTCCAAAAGATTGCCCTTTGTGGTGGGGCGGGTGGATTTTTAGTAAAGGATGCGATACGCCAAGGAGCCGACGTTTTTATTACAGCTGATTATAAATATCACGAGTTTTTTGATGCCGACAAACAGATAATTATTTGTGATATAGGACATTATGAATCAGAAGTTTATACAAAGGACTTAATTGTTAGGTATTTGTCCGAAAAATTTAGTAATTTTGCGGTTCTCAAAAGTCAGGTGAATACCAATCCTGTTCTATTTTTTAGTTAAAGCAGTTATAAAGTTAAAGCAGTTTATTTCTTGTACCAATTTGAGTATAACGATAGACCGATAAACAACCAAATAAAACCAAATGGCAGCAGTAGCAACCGAAACAACCATTGCTCAGAGATTAGAGTCTCTTTTGAAACTTCAAAGTATAGATTCAGCCTTAGATAATATCAAAAAAATGCGTGGCGATTTGCCCGAGGAAGTGCGTGATTTAGAGGACGAAGTAGCTGGAATCGAAACTCGTATTGGCAAATTTAACCGTGAAATTGCTGTTTTGGACGAAGAAATTTCAAAGAACCGTAGTGCTAAAAAGGATGCTGAAAAGTTGGTAAATAAATACAAAGACCAACAAATGAACGTCCGCAATAACCGTGAGTACGATGCGATTTCAAAGGAAATTGAATTGCAACAACTCGAAGGTGAATTAGCTGATAAACGTGTCCGTGAGTTTGAATTCAAAATTTTGAATAAAAAAGACGAAGTTTCTTCTACCGAAACTCGTTTAAATCTTCGTAAAAAAGACCTTGACGCTAAGAAAAAAGAATTGGATGTGTTGATTTCTGAAAGCGAAGAAGACGAAGTTAAATTGAACAAAGACCGTGACAAAGCAACCAAACACGTTGATGAACGTTTGTTGCGTCCTTACGATAAATTACGTGGCAATTATCCAAACGGACTGGCCGTTGTTATGGTAAAACGTGGTGCTTGTGGCGGATGTTTCAGTGCTGTGCCACCACAACGCCAGGCAGATATTAAAGACAAGAAAAGAATCATCGTTTGCGAACATTGCGGCCGTATTTTAGCCGATGTTGAAGACGTGATTATTGTTGAGAAAGTAAAGAAATAATTTCTCGATATAATACAAAAAAGCCCATAGCGATAAGTTATGGGCTTTTTTTGTGGTAAAATCTTAAACAGAAATAATACCTAAACCTAATTAATCTTAAACTGTACTCTCCGATTTTTTGCTTTGTTTTCATCCGTATCGTTTGCGACTAAAGGCTGGGTTTCGCCGTAGCCTTTGGCAGTCATTCGGTCGGCTTTAATTCCTTTCGACGTTAAATAATCAACGACAGTTTTGGCTCTTTTTTCGGATAATTTCAAGTTAGTATCGTCATTTCCAACATCATCGGTATGGGCGGAAATTTCTACTTTAATGGTCTTATTTCCTTCCAATAAACTCACCAAACGGTCTAATTCTTCGTTTGAATCTGGTTTTAAATCGGCTTTCCCCGTTTCAAAAGTGATATCTTGCAATTGCACGACAGCATCCTTTTTCAAAATGGCTAAAGGTACTTTTTTTAATCGGTCTTTGAAAACATCCGCTGTGTCGGGCTTGAAACCACGGGAGAAAAAAGCGTAACCCAAAGCGTTGGCCGCAAATTTGTAAGCTTTTCCAATTTCAACAATTACGGTGGCAATGTCTTTTTCCACTTTCACTTCCAGCAATTGCTTGGTTTCCACATCCATTACCTTCACCTTCGGGTCCTTCAAAATCGCTTTGGTTTCCTTATCCAATAATTGAAATTGATAAGGAATTTTTTTCGGAATCAACTCAATATTTTTCTCAATATTGTCCGTTTCTTTGGCCGTTGTCATATCCATCGAACCTTTATAAGGAAAATAATCGTTCAACGGGGTTGTTGATAATTCATACTTACTGCCAACTCTATAAATGATTGAAAATAAGCCATTGGCAT
The DNA here is from genome assembly GCA_040403275.1 of Arcicella sp. GTDB lineage: Bacteria > Bacteroidota > Bacteroidia > Cytophagales > Spirosomataceae > Arcicella. The sequence goes on from JBBAKZ010000247.1 coordinate 4,333, forward strand.
CCACTACCGTACTAATTGCTCGCTCTTTACTATTATTACTTTTTGAAGTAATTTTGGTCGCAATGGGCTGTTTTGTAATGGCATCGACCACTTTTCCATCTACCGTTACTAATTTATATTTTCGGTATTTATCAGGAATGGTAACGGTGTAAATATCACCCGAAGTGTAATAATACATCAAGTCACCAGCGGCAGAAACCGAGGCAAATTGGTCGTCTTCCTCGGTATTGATGTATTCCAAATTGATGGGTGTTGCCCAAGAACCATCGTCTTCTTGAAAAGATTGATAAAGGTCAAACCCACCAACGCCATCTTTACGAACTGAACTGAAAATGAGCGTACGATTATCCGCCATAATGCGGGGAGATTTTTCGCAATCACCATTGATGGGTGCGGGCAGTTTTTCGGCTACACCCCATGTGCCATCTTCTTGTTTTTTAGAAGCCCAAATCGAATAACACAGGGCTTTATCTTTCCGTTTTGAAAAACTATCACGGATGAAATATAGCATTTTTCCATCGGCTGAGACCGACGGAAAACCTTCATAAGCCTTCGTATTGATAGTATTACCTACCGGTTTTGGATCCGACCAATCGGTGCCGTTCCAAGTTGAATAATAAATATCCATATCGCCTTGTCCACCCTCGAATGAGGCAAAGAAGAAGAGCGTTTTACCGTCATAACTGATGGATGGTCCACCAATTAA
>JBBAKZ010000248.1:0-1297 GCA_040403275.1 Arcicella sp.
GCGGTGGTCGAAACTTTGAAAGAATATCTTATTTCTGAATTTGAAACTGTGTATCGAGTTATTCCTGATGAACAAGATTTAATTTCAGCTACTTTAATTGAAATGGCTGATGTTCATGAATGCTGTCTAATTGTAACGACTGGGGGAACTGGCCCAGCAAAACGGGATGTAACGCCCGAAGCCACCGAAGCAATTTGCGAAAAAATGATGCCCGGATTCGGAGAATTAATGCGTCAGGAAAGTTTAAAATATGTACCAACTGCTATCCTTTCAAGACAAACAGCGGGTATTCGAGGGAGTTCATTGATCGTTAATTTACCTGGAAAACCCAAAGCAATTAGGCAGTGTTTAGACGCCGTTTTTCCAGCAGTTCCTTATTGTATTGATTTGATTGAAGGAGCGTATCTGATTTGTAATCAAGAAGTTATGAAAGAATTTAGACCCTTATAAACTGATAATTGATAACTATTAATTGTCATTTGTCCATTATCAATTATCAGCGAAGTCTATCTAATTCATTTGTCAAATCATCCACGATATTTTTTACTCTTTCAAGAGAAATATGTGGTTCTGGCAATTGCTGACTAATGAATGAATTAACTTCCCAAATTTCGGCAACATCTTCGATTGATATCTCTAAACTTGAAATGCTGGGATTGTCAGAACTTAACAATAATGCACCTTTTATTTTTACTTGATTGTAAACTCTCCGATAAATCACACCCATCTTAGCCGTTACCAAAACATAAAATTTACCATCGTTTATATCCGACCAATCGGAAATTCCCGTGCCCACAATGATTGAATTCTGCATCGGAAAATCATTTCCCGCCTCAAATGATCTACTTCTTTCGGAAGTAATGAATGGCAATGAAACCGTGGGCAAAGAACGTAAATAATCAACTTTTTGGTAATTAGCTAAATATTCCTTCAACGCATTAATTTTGACAAAAGGTGTTGGTTTACTAACACGTTTTGTTTGACTTTCTAGCTCACTTTTAGGAAAATTACTAACGGTGTGTAAATGAGTCTCAACAAATTGTTGAAAGGAGGTTTCGTTATCGGATAAAAAATTTCTTTGCGATGGTTGTCGTGGTGGAATAATGGCCGTTACCTCTCTTTCTTGAAAAAAGTCTTCTACCAATTTAGCAACGGGCAAAGGCTCAGAGGAATTAGTAAACGGTCGTGCTTCTGATTGTAAATTCGACAACGGTGATTTACTTTGGGGAAGATTTTGTTCAATGATTCCCGTGGTACTTTGCGCCAAACGTATCCCCGGAGTTTCTCGAATTTTTCT
>JBBAKZ010000248.1:1307-5033 GCA_040403275.1 Arcicella sp.
TACCAAAAACCTGAGCAATTGTTTTAAGATTTTCAAGATTTGGATTAGCCCTTGCTTCTTCATAAGCACCTAGTAATGAGCGTTTTATACCAATTCTTCGAGCAAATTGTTCTTGTGTCAAACCATTCAAACGGCGGAGGTATTTGATGTTGTTGCTGACTATGGACATAGTAAGAAATTTTTAGCTAAGCATTTTTTGAAATTTGGCGACTTATGAAAACTACTTAGTACTAAGTACGGGGTTACTAAAATAAATCTGTTTTTTACCAATCATATTGTAAAATAACTATAAAATATTGAAAAAGCCAATTCATGGGCATTTTTTTGTATTTTTACATCATTCATGTAAACAAAACGATAAGCATAAAATGATGGAACAAATATTAATTGATTCCCAAATTGAACAGGAAATTTTATCAGTTTTCGAGGCACAAAAGGCAAACATACAAAAGCTTGCCAACACAAATGCGAGAGAACGTAAAGCTAAACTCCAAAAAATTCTGGATTGGACACTTTCGCACGAAACTGAAATAGGGGAAGCACTTTTCAACGATTTTAAAAAAAATCCTGCAGAAACCAATTTAGGAGAAATTTTTGGCGTTGTTGGTGAAATAAGACATCTGATGAAACACTTAAATTCATGGATGAAACCACAATCTGTCTCTACACCGTTGAATATGATTGGCACATCCGCCCACGTAAGATTTGAACCCAAAGGTGTTTGTTTGGTAATTTCTCCGTGGAATTATCCTTTCAATCTTTCCATAAAACCATTAGTACAGGCAATTGCTGCTGGTAATTCCGTTATTTTAAAGCCTTCAGAATTAACGCCTCATACTTCTACATTACTCAAACAAATGCTTGCTGAATTTTTTGATGCAAATGAAATTTATGTAGTTGAAGGCGATGCTACTGTTTCACAAATATTGTTGAGTCAGCCATTTAATCACATATTTTTTACGGGTAGTCCCAATGTTGGAAAAATTGTCATGGCGGCGGCCGCTAAAAACTTGACATCGGTAACCTTGGAATTAGGGGGAAAATCACCTTGTATTGTGGATGAAACTGCTAATATCAAAAAATCAGCTGAGAAAATTGCTTGGGGAAAATTCATCAATAACGGACAAACTTGCATCGCCCCTGACTATGTTTTGGTACATAAAAGCGTTGAAAATGAATTTGCGGATGAAATGAGAAATGCCATAAAATCAATGTACGGTGAAGACGCAAAAGTCTCGAGTGATTACTGTAGAATTGTCAATAATCGTCATTTTAATCGCTTAAATGGACTCTTAGAAGAATCAATTGACAAAGGGGCAAACGTGGAAGTAGGTGGCCAAACGGATAGTTCAGATAACTACATTTCTCCTACAATTCTCACGAATGTCAATGATTCTATGAAAATTATGAACGAAGAGATTTTTGGGCCAATTTTGCCAATTGTGAGTTATACCACTAATTCCGAGGCAATTGCGCACATCAAAAATCGTGAAAAACCATTGGCGATGTACATCAATTCGAATAAAGAATCGAATATTAAGTATTTCATGGATAATTCGTCAGCGGGTGGAACAGTGATTAATGATTGTGTAATTCATTACGGACACACAGAAATCCCTTTTGGTGGCGTCAATAATTCAGGAATTGGAAAATCTGGCGGGGTTTGGGGCTTCACTGAATTTTCAAACCAACGGGCAGTTATGAGACAAAAATTTGGAACTTTCAAGATGATTTATCCGCCTTATACACCAATGGTTGCCAAGTTAATTCGATTTTTTGTGAAGTCTTTGTAGGTGAATTTGCAGATTTCATGGTAAAAAAAGAAAGGCTTCAATAAATTGAAACCTTTCTTAAAATATTTTTATGGATTGAAAATTACTTTCCCGTGAATGCTTTCAACTCTTCTTCGGCCATCTTTACCGCTTCGAATGCATTCACAATTCCTCCACTCGAGGATAACAAACTAAAGTCAACTAATTCACCCGTTCCAGGCTGAACAACCCTTTGTTTTGGTAATTTAACGGACGAATCCAAAATGATTTGCTTTATTTTTCTGAAATCAAAATCAGGATAATATGACATTAACATGGCCGCTAAACCAGTTACGACGGGTGCTGCCATACTTGTACCGCTTAAATCTTCATATTTCGACCCTAAAACTGTCGATTTTAAATCTACGCCTGGGGCAAACACATCCACCGTTTTATGGCCATAGTTTGAAAATTCGGCCACTACATTTGGCGTTTGCATCCAAGTGGTTGCTCCTACTTCCAACCAATTTTCAGCTTGTTGTCCATCGGCAAATTTCTTTGAAGGATAATTCTCACTAATATCAATGTTTTCATTTTCATTTCCTGCGGCATGAATAAGCAAAATACCTCGTGATTGAGCGTATTTCACTGCTTCATCGACGGCTTGTTTTTGCGGCGAAACAGATTTACCAAAACTCATGTTGATAATTTTTGCCCCATTATCAACGGCGTATCTAATGGCATTGGCCACATCTTTATCACGCTCATCTCCTTCTGGAACGGCACGAACTACCATAATTTTTACATTTCCAGCAACTCCCAAAATACCCAACGAATTATTACGGTCTGCCGCTACAATACCTGCCACGTGAGTTCCATGACTTGCATCTGGCCCAGTGACTTCGTTGTTGCCGTAATCTCTATCGTTTACATTTTCAACATCATCCCCAATTATTCCACGAGGATTGAAAGAAAGATTGAGACCATATTTTAACTGAGCGTCATAATACTCATAAGCTTCTTTTAATTTCTCTTCGTCTTGTCCAATTTGCTCCAAGAATTCAAATACTCTTTTTGCTTTCCTAACCTCTTCTGGATCTTTATTAGTGATTGTATTTAAATCTGCCTTTGACACCGCTTTCACTTTTAGGAATGACGAAATCAATAACTTTGAATCAATATATTTTTCGTACAATTTAATTACCGTAGGGCCTTCTTGCTTCAATTCTTGCACTTTTTCATCGTATGTAGCCTTATATTTTTTATAAATATCATACTCCAATTTCGTCGCAGGCGATAGACTCGACAAATCTTGAATTTCTTGGTAAATTCGTTTTAAACGACCAAACTCACGGGTAACTTCAATGGTCTCATAATAAATATCAGTTCCATCTTTCCCACCCAAAAAGTCCCAGCCATAAATATCATCTACGTAACCATTTTTATCATCATCAATTCCATTATTTGGAATTTCGTTGGGATTTATCCAAATATTTTCTTTCAAATCTTCGTGATTAATGTCCACACCAGAATCAATAATTGCAACAATGACCGTTTTGGATGCTTTTTTATTTAGAAATTCACGATAAGCACGTTCAGTGCTAATACCTCTAACACCATTTTCATTAAAATCGAGATTGAACCAATTGAATGGAGCTGTGTCAGGGGGTGATTCCAGATATTGAGCTTTGGAAATACTCGTGAATAGTAAGCAAAAGAAGAGAAGAAATTTATTAAATTTCATAGGTATGTTGATGGTAAGCTAGGATGATATTTAATAATGGATTATTTGGATATTAGCTGAAATCCTTGATTTTTTTAATAAAATTCTCGAATTGTCAACTAATTGTTCAAAAAAGGTTGCATAAATCTAACGAAAAAATCAGTCAAAAGTAGTAAGATTCTCGTGTTTTATTTGTCGAAAAATCAACATTTTCCCATCATTTAATTTGCCAATAATCTTGCCATTCGTGAT
>JBBAKZ010000249.1:0-4988 GCA_040403275.1 Arcicella sp.
AATGGTTTCTGAGGCAGTCAACATCCTTGACCCTGATTATGTAATTGGCGTTTAAGCTTCGGCAAGTCGTCAAAAAATTAGAAATTTTATAGTGCTGGCGATGTCGGAATGGATGGCGATTATGTCCAAGTTTCACGTTTAGGAATGCCTTTAACCAATGAAGCAATTATCCCGATTGGTTTGAAAGACAAATGGAATTCAGTGAAACCAAGTGAAGACTTACAATTTGCTCCTTATTTTGTGAATCCAGAATTAGGACTATATTTGGATGATTCACAATTTGGTGGAGCCGTTCCTGGCCTATCTGCCTTGAGAATTCAGACTAAATCATTGGGTGCGTTTGATTTCCGTAATGGAAAAGCAGGTTTATTTAGCTTGAAAGGTACTCCCGCTTTAAACGGTACTGCGCTTTCTGAGGCAGCTTTTGGTAGTATTCTATTGCCGAATCCAACGAGTCCATGGGCGGTTGATATTTTGCCAATTTTCTATACAGGCGTGCCAAATTTAGCGCCATATCCATTAGCTACGGGCAAAGGTGGCAATCCATTAGCCGCTGGTAAACCATTCATCAACAATTTCTTACCAACTTTAGGAGATTTGTTACGTTTGAATATGGCAGTTCCTGCAACCCCACGCAACAGTGCCGATTTCAATTCACTCGGATTGGTTTATGCGGCAGTTTTAGGATTAACAGATGGCCGTTTAATGGTTCAACCGCTTTACAAATGATTCCAAATATGGACGGTTTTCCAAATGGTCGTCGTTTAGAAGATGATGTGACAACCATTGAATTACAAGCCTTAGGTGGCGTTGTCTTAGCCGCTATCGGTTTGTGGTACGATGATTTCACGCCAGGAGTTACAGCAAGTCCAGTTACCCCAAGATTGATGAGTACCTTAGGTTTCAATGCGGGTGTTACGAAAAATGATACTACTTTGAAAGCGGTTTTCCCATATGAACAATCGCCATGGAGAGGTTTCCGTGGAACACAATATGCGGGCACGAAACAAACAAATGCAACCAACAAAGCTAGCCGTATTTCTTCTGAACCAAATAACACAAAATTATCAGTAACGGTATTAGGAAATCCCGTGAGTGGCGACGATGTTACCGGTGAAATCAGCGGAGCAAAAGGTGAAAATCTTGAGATGGATTTAGTCAATACTACAGGACAAATCATTGGTCATCAATCAATTGACGTGGCAGGAAAATCAGAAACGAAAACGTTCAAATTGGGCAAAGAAGCCGGAATGCCAGGTTCTGAGCCTTTCTGTTGGAGTAAAAAAACGCTCGGACACCTGTATGAATCAACGGGAGAATTAACAAAAGCACAACAACAATACGATGATATTCTGGCCGTTCGCCCAAGTTATGCCTTCGCTTATGGTGGACAAGCCAGAATCTTGAAAGCCAAAAAACAATACGATAAAGCACTAGAAGTTTTGGATAAAGCAGCCAAAATAATGCCCGAATTCTCATTCCACGAAGAAATGGCGGAAATTTATGACCTTCAAGGAAATCACGAAAAGGCCTTAGCCAAATACGAAGAAGTAGTTAAAATGTTAGATGAAGATGCCAAATCTGGACATGCCGTCGATTTGGAACTTTGTAAACTTTACACCAAAGCCGGCAATTTCGATATGGCAATGAAACATGGCTTGATTGAATATAAAAAAAGACCAAGAAATATCGACGTAAATCACGCTATGGCGGTACTAGCTTTCAAAATAAATGATTTTAAGAAAGCGAAAGAATATTTAACGGTGGCCATGAGCACAGGCAGTAAAGACGCAGAATTATTATTAGATGCTGGTAAAATTGATAGAAGTTTAGCGAACAGACAGTTTGGTTATGAACCGATTGTTGTCGCTAATAGATAACAAATCTTTAATTTAGTAATAGCGTGTTAATTAAATTTGTATGCTTGAAAAAGATTAACATACAGATTTAATGACATGCTTATTTTTTGACAAATATTTTTAGCATTTAACTACAAAACAACCTTTACAAAGTCATGAAAAAACTCTTACCTCTGATTATATTTTTCATTTCAACGCAAGCCTTCGCCCATTTAGGAAGTATTTCGGGTACGGTTTTCGATGAAAAGACAAATCTGCCAATCCAAGGCGTAAGCGTACAATTGACGGGTTTTAATAAAGGAATTGTAACGAATGAATTTGGACAATATCACTTTGATAATCTAATTGCCGCTCCCTATAAAGTAGAATTTTCACACCTTGGGTTTAAAGCGCAAGTTATCAATGTAGTTGTTCAAGATGATAAAAATACATTCGTAAAAATGTTAATGAGTTATCAACCCATTGAATTATCCGAAATTATTGTTCCTTCTCAACGCCCGCACGACCAGCAATTGATTAGTAGTTTAGATATTAAATTACGACCCATCAACAATTCCCAAGAAGTGCTACGAATGGTGCCGGGTTTATTCATTGGGCAACACGCAGGCGGAGGAAAAGCGGAACAAATTTTCTTACGGGGCTACGACCTCGACCATGGCACAGATATTCGCCTAACCTTGGATGGAATGCCTGTAAATATGGTTTCGCACGCCCACGGACAAGGGTATGCCGATTTGCATTTTGTCATTCCAGAATTAATTCAAGGAGTAGATTTTAAAAAAGGCTCATACAATGCTGAAAAGGGCAATTTAGCCACTGCAGGTTGGGTAGATTTCCGCACGAAAAATACCATTGAAAACTCATTTTTGAAAGTTGAAGGCGGACAATACAATACTTATCGTGCCGTTGGTGGATTAGATTTATTGGGCGAAAAAGGAAAACAAAAAAACAATCTGCTTATTTAGCCTCGGAATATTCTTACAGTGATTCTTATTTTGATAATCCTCAAACTTTCAAAAGAGTTAATGTAATCGGTAAATTTCACGGACACCTCAGCAATAATACCAATTTAACTTTAACGGGCTCAACCTTTTGGAGCAAATGGAATCACTCAGGACAAATTCCCGACCGTGCCATTGCATCAGGATTAACAGGTTTCTTTGGTTCTGTTGACCCAACCGAGGGCGGGGAAACGAGTAGAACAAATTTTAATGCGCAATTTGTAACGATTACACCACGAAATCACGTTATTAAAAATCAACTTTTTTATAGTAATTATAATTTTGAGTTGTATTCTAATTTTACATTTTTTAAAGAAGATAGTATCAATGGCGACCAAATTCGTCAAAAAGAACATCGTAATTTGTTCGGCTACAATGGTAGTTATTCAACGAATACTTCCATCGGAAAGAAAGATTTCACAACTACTTTTGGCGTTCAATACCGTCAAGATATTACTCAAGGAACGGAATTATCAAGAACAAAAGACCGTACAATTACAACCAATGCGCTTAAATACGGAAATATCAACGAAATAAATGCGGCTATTTATGCCGATGAACTCATTAAAGTTTCTGATAAATTTACCATCAGTGCGGGCATCAGATTTGACTATTTTCAAAACAAATACCAAGACTTATTATTGAATCCGAATAACAATATCGGAACGGCAGAGACAACGATTATTTCGCCAAAATTGAATTTTTATTATACTTTTAATCCGACATTTCAACTTTATTTAAATACTGGAAAAGAATTTCATTCCAACGATACACGTGTAGTAGTTCCACAAGGCGGATTACAAATTTTGCCCGCAACGTATGGCTCAGACTTAGGAATCATTTATAAACCAATTCCAAAGTTGTTGATTAATGCCGCATCGTGGTATATTTTCTCGGAACAAGAATTCGTCTATGTGGGTGATGAAGGCGTAGTTGAACCGAGCGGACGTTCACGCAGATACGGAATTGACTTTTCTATTAGATATCAATTGACCAAAACCCTTTACGCAAATGTAGATTTAAACACTGCAACCCCAAGAGCCATAGATGCCGAAGCAGGAAAGAATTATTTGCCCCTCGCTCCTACTTTTACAACGGTTGGTGGATTATCCTTACAAACACCTTTTGGATTAAGCGGCTCCATTCGTTACAGATATATTGCCGACCGCCCTGCCAACGAAGATAATTCAATCGTAACAAAAGGCTATTTTGTGAATGATTTACAAATTAATTACACGAAAGGACATTATAATCTAGGTTTATCCATTCAGAACCTCTTTGATGTTCGTTGGAAAGAAACACAGTTCGCCACAGAAAGTAGATTGAAAGGAGAAACCGAATCCGTTGAAGAAATTCACTTTACGCCTGGAACTCCTTTTTTAGGAAGGTTAAGCCTTTCGTACTCATTTTGAATTTTGAAATGATATTTTAAAATTTGGCTTCGTTCATAGCGAAGCCTTTTTGTTTTATTGAATTATGCTTCAACTATAGAAATAAATAGTTTCTCAAACATTTTTTTGATATAAAACCTCTTAACATTACAAGGTAAAAACCTATCGGTATCATTACCTTTCGTACTTTTGTGACAAGTAGCCATTCTATATCTCATTCTCAATAAAGTCCAAAATAATCTTTTTAAAGTAAAAACTTGTCATTTTCGCTAATTAGAAAAGGTCTAAATAGCTCCGTTGAAAGAAAAAAGTATTAAAAATGAACAAAAATATAATTGGTTCGTAATTTTTCCGATTGTACTTTTGTAACCCGAAAAAGAGGTAATTTTGACTTTTTAAACCATAAAAACATTTCAATACGGTTAAAAATCAAACACTATTTTTCTCGAATAATTAAAATTCATTAGCGTAATTTTATATAAATGTTCTGTAATAAAAGGATTATGATAACCATGAAACGCTTGAAAATTGTTGCTTTTACGGCGATTTTAGGCTTATTCGCCTCTGTCGTTGGTGTTAAAGCACAAGATGCAGCCGAAGGCGAGCAAATTTTCAAAAACAATTGTTCTACTTGTCACGCTGTTACTGACGAAGTAGTCGTAGGCCCAGGTTTGAAAGGCATTAGCCAAAGAAGACCCATTGATTGGATTGTAAAGTGGGTACACAATCCACAAGCA
>JBBAKZ010000250.1:0-4979 GCA_040403275.1 Arcicella sp.
TGTATCATCCTTTTCATCTTGCTCCCGGATACGTGGGTAAAAAACTGCAAACATTGCCATTAATTGAGGTCGAAAGTCGTTGGACATTCGATTTTGATGCCCTCGAAAAAGCCATTACGGAAGAGACAAAATTGTTTATGCTATGCAATCCATACAACCCCGCTGGAACGGTTTTTACGAAACAGGAATTAGAACAATTAGCATCCATTTGTCAAAAACACAACCTTGTTATTTGCTCAGACGAAATCCATTGTGATTTAATTTTGGACGAAAATAAAAAACACATTCCAATGGCCAGTTTGAGTCAAGCGACTGAAAACATAACCATTACCTTATTAGCCCCTTCAAAAACTTTCAACATTGCGGGTTTGGGCTGTTCGGTTGCGATTATTCCAAACCCAGAATTGAGACAAAAATTCAATGCGGCAAAAGATGGTTTTTTCCCGCCCCTTCCCCGTCATTCCATGGTGGCCGCAATGGCTGCTTATCGTGATTGTGAGGATTGGCGTCTACAATTAATTGACTATTTGAAAGCCAACCACGATTATATGTATCAGGAATTAAATGGGTACAAAGGATTGAAACTATTGCCACTTGAAGCTACCTATTTAGGTTGGATTGATGCCCGTGAAACAGGAATTGAGGATATTCAGGAGAGAATTTTGGCCGCTGGCGTACGATTAATGCATGGCAGAACTTTTATGGGAGAAGGTTTTTTACGACTAAATTTTGCTTGTCCAAAATCCCTTTTAGAAGAAGCGGTGAGAAGAATTAAAATGGCATTGTCATAGATACAACAAAACAGTCACCATAAAATAATGTCATAGGATAACAAGATTCTATGACATTATTTTTTTGCAATTAAACCAATATTCTCGACTCCCAACCTTTCAAAATCAACTATTCTGAATTAATAAGTAACGATTTATCACGGCTTTCTGGTAATTGATTATCCACTTCAAAAAACCACTTATTCCTAAGACAAAAGAATCAACGACTGCATTCAGAAATCCATGCACCCTTCCATCAAATTTATCAACATTCACATAGCATGAAAGTACAGGACAGCCAACCAAATCGAATTCTTTAAATTTTGAATGAAATTTATAAAAAATAGACTTATTTCCATAAAATAGAATTTTATTAAAAAAAAAGAGATATGAAAACCATATTTACGAAAGTAATTTTATCAATGACTGTTTTGGTTGCGATTGCTTCATTTATTTCCATTAGAACAACAGAACCTTCAAAAGCAGGAATTGAAAACACAAAAGTCGAGAAATTAAAACTCGCTCAAGGATTCAAAGCTGAACATCTTTATAGTCCTTCTGAAAATAATAATGGCTCTTGGGTTTCGATGACTTTTGATGACAAAGGAAGGATGATTGTTTCAGACCAGTATGGTTCTTTATATCGCTTAAAAATTCCCACCATTGGTACTGAAAGTAAAACGGCCATCGAAAAGCTAACCATTGGGAAAGCCCCTAATATTGATACAACGGGAATGGGTTATGCTCATGGCTTATTGTATGCCTTCAATAGTTTGTACGTAATGATTAATAACGGAAAAAACAATAAACAATTTACTCGAAAAAGTGGATTATACCGTCTTCAAGATACAGATAATGACGACCAATATGATCAAATTACCTTGCTAAAAGAATTGGTAGGCGAAGGGGAACATGGTCCTCACAGCATTGTGTTATCTCCCGATAAAAAATCATTGTTTGTTATTTGTGGAAATCATACCGACATTCCACCTTTGGATGCTTATCGTTTGCCCTCGAATTGGCAAGAAGATAATTTATTTCCACTCATAAAAGACCCTCGTGGACACGCCAATGACCGTTATGCTCCAGGAGGTTGGATTGCAAACCTTGACCCCGAAGGGAAAAAGTGGGAATTATTTAGTGCGGGCTATCGAAATGCCTTTGACATGGCTTTCAACGAAGTAGGCGATTTATTTGTCTATGATGCCGATATGGAATGGGATTTTGGGTTGCCTTGGTACCGCCCAACTCGTATTTGTCACGCCACAAGTGCCAGTGAATTTGGCTGGAGAACGGGTAATAGTAAATGGTCGCCAACCTTTCCCGATAATTTACCGCCCGTTCTTAACATCGGACAAGGTTCGCCAACGAATTTATTACATCTAAAAGATGCAAAATTTCCCGCAAAATATAAAAGTACGCTGTTGGCTTTCGATTGGAGTTTTGGCATTATTCATGCTGTTCATCTAAAACCTTCGGGTTCTACTTATTCGGGCGAAAGAGAGGAATTTTTATCAGGACTTCCATTACCCTTAACCGATGGGGTTATTGGTCCGGATGGCGCCTTGTATTTCTTAACGGGTGGTCGTAAATTAGAATCTGATTTATACCGAGTTTCTTATGTTGGAAACGAAAACACTGACCCGGTTGCCACAAAACCGATAAATTCTGCCAATGCCATTAGAAGAAATTTGGAACAATATCATACGGGCGAACCAAACAAAGAAGCCGTTAAAGTTGCCTTTCCTTATTTAAAAAATCCTGATAGATTTATTAGATACGCTGCTCGTTTGGCGATTGAACACCAACCGGTCAGCGAATGGGAAAACTTAGCTTTGAACGAAAAAGACCCAATGGCACAAACGCAGGCATTAGTTTCTTTGATTCGTCAGAATACAGCCGACAAGAAAAATGAAATTTTGAATGCGCTTTTAAATATCAATTTTAAGGCTTTAACTCAACCACAACAATTGGATTTGTTGAGGGCATTTGAGTTAGCTTTTTTGAGAGTGGGACAACCAGATCCTAGCTTAAAAACTAAAATTATTGCCTATTTGAATCCGCTTTATCCAGCCAATACGGCTCATTTGAACCGTTCATTGAGCAAGGTTTTGATTTATTTAGATGCGCCAGAAGCGGTAGCAAAAACCATGAAATTAATGGATATCAAAACGGAGGCGGGAAGCAATGACCTAAACATCGAAACAGCCACCGCTTCAAGCGATTTGATTTTACGTAATCCGCAATATGGAGCTGATATTGCCGCCATGTTAGCCAATATTCCGCCCGCCCAGCATACTTATTATGCAACCATGCTCAGCTTAGCAAAAGTTGGTTGGACGCCTGCCCTTCAAGATAAATATTTCAAATGGTATTTTGATGCTTTCGGCTATAAAGGAGGAAGAAGTTACGTAGGCTTTTTGGATAGAGCTCGTAAATTAGCTTTAAAAAATGTCCCTGAAAGCAAAAGAGCCTATTTTGACAAATTGTCCGGTGCGGAAAGATTAAGCAAAAATGGCAATGATTTAATTGCCGCCACCGCCCCAAAAGGTCCTGGCGGATTTTGGAAATTGGAAACTGCCCTTCCACTCGTAGAAAATGGGTTAGCGAACCGAAACTTTGAACAAGGGAAAGCGATGTATTCTGCCACAACTTGCAAAATGTGCCATTCCATGCGAGGAGAAGGAGGCATAATTGGTCCAGATTTGACGCAATTGGGAACTCGCTTTTCTTCAAAAGATATGTTGGAAGCGATTATTCACCCAGACAAAACAGTTTCTGACCAATACGCCGCTACGCAATACAGCCTTAAAAATGGTAGTTCAATTGTAGGGCGTTTGATTAATGAAGACAAAAATTATTATTACGTGTCACAGAATCCGTATTCTCCCGAAGTATTAGAAAAAGTACTCAAAAAAAATGTGGTTTCCGCTAAATTTTCATCCGTTTCTATCATGTTTGGTGGATTAATCAACAGCCTAAATGCCGATGAAATGAAAGATTTAATGGCGTATTTAATGGCGGGAGGAAATGACAAAAATCCTATGTTCTCGGCATCTAAAACGGAGGGTAAAAAGGATGGGAAATGATGCTTTTTTACCAAAATGTAGGGCTTAAGTAGTAAACTTCCCGAAAGTAAAAAAAACTTTCGGGAAGTTAGTTTGACTTAATTCACACGGTACTAAAAATGAAATTCAAAAAAGTATTTCATAGTATTTTTTGTCGTAAAATAAATTAAACTTTAAACACTAAACTTTTTACCCCGCTATCATTTGCCCCATATTTATATTTTCAATTAATTTATTCTCATTACTGATTTAATCTATAACATACTTACCTCCATGAAAATAAAAGACAAATTATCATTTTGGCAAATTGGATTGCTCCTATTTATCCTGTCAGTTGGCTGTAAAGTTTCCAACACAAGTCAAGAAAAAGGTTTTGTCACTATTTTTGATGGAAAAACGTTGAATGGTTGGGACGGCGACCCGACGTATTGGCGAGTTGAAAACGGCAATTTAGTGGGAGAAATAACACCTCAAACCTTGCTAAAAACCAATTCATTTATTGTGTGGAAAGGGGAAGAACCTGCCAATTTTGAGTTAAAAGGTGAATTTATTATTACCGAAAAAGGAAATTCGGGCATTAATTACCGAAGTGAAAAATTTTCAGATGTCCCTTATGCCTTAAAAGGTTATCAGGCGGATATTGACGGTGCCAATCGCTATACTGGACAAAATTATGAAGAACGGGGTAGAACTACCTTGGCTTATCGTGGGCAAATTACTACCATAAATCCACAATCAGGATATTCGACATCAGAGGAGCTGAGAGCAAAAGTTAAAAATAATGCTTGGTCGGATTTAAAAGTGACGGGGTCATTGGGTAGTTCAGATTCCTTAAAAACGCTAATTAAAAATCAGGATTGGAACTCGTTTCATCTGATTATCAAAGGCAATCGTTTGCAACATTATATCAACAATATTTTGATGAGCGATGTAACGGATAATGACCTGATGAATGGCAAATCCAAGGGCATTATTGGCGTACAGGTGCACGTAGGTCCACCCATGAAAGTTCAATATAGAAATTTACGTTTGAAAAAAATATAAGATGAATAAAATTGGATTTAATGTATTAGCATGGTCGGCGGGGGTTTCCGAAGATTTATTTCCCATCATTGAAAGATTAAAATTAATTGGATATGAT
>JBBAKZ010000251.1:0-4968 GCA_040403275.1 Arcicella sp.
TTTTCTCCAGCAAGGATGCAATATGCTGGTAAATTGACCGGCCTACAAGCGCCACCTCCATCGCCAAATATACGGATTCAGCCATACGTTTTGCTTTCGGATAATCGTTATAACGGTTCAGAATTATACGATAAAAAAGATGGTTCTTCGGTCAAAGTAGGTGGGGAAATGAAGTGGGCAGTTACGCCTAACACAGTAATGGATTTGACGTATAACACGGATTTTGCGCAAGCAGATGCCGACCGACAGGTTAATAATTTAAGTCGCCTTTCCGTATTTTTTCCAGAACGTCGACAATTTTTTCTGGAAAATGCCTCTCTTTTTGCCACCGGCATTTCCCCAATTGATCAATTTTATGGCGGTCAGCAAATTGTTCAACCATTTTTTAGTAGAACAATCGGCTTAAATCAGGATGGACAGCCCATTCCAATTGACGTTGGTTTTAGGTTAGTAAATCGTTCTCTCAAAAGTAATTCGGGGCTTTTATACGTGCGTCAAAGGGAAGTTGGGGATAATTTAGCGACGAATTTTTTTGTGGGACGTTTCTCTAAAAATATTGGAAAACAACATAGAATTGGTTTTATTGGTACTTGGAAAAATGATGCCATTCACCAAAACGTAACGAGTTCTGTTGATGGTTTTTTCAGAATCAATGAAAGTACAAGCATCAATTCCATGGCCATGTTTTCGGGTGGAACTGGGCAAAAAACTGGTTTTGCGGGTCATTATCAGTTCCTTCACAAGGGAATTAATTGGATATATTGGTTAAGTCAAAATATCGTCAATCAAGATTTTAACCCAGAAATGGGCTTTGTTTCTCGCCCAAATGTTGCGGAAAATTCAACGGGATTTTATTGGTTAAATAGAGGAAAATGGTTGCCAAAATTCATCCGTGCCTTCGAACCGGGTGGATTTTATTTGAATTATTATGCTGCCACAACTGGGAAACTAATCGAGGAAAGAACAAATATAAATCCTGTTTGGTTTACCCTGCAAAATGGCGGTGCTTTTGGTTTATTTGCCGATAATTATTATCAATTATTGGATTATACGGATGGCAGCGAACCATTGTCTTTTTTCAATATCGAAATTCCTCAAGGAAAATATAATTATAATAGATTTAGCGTTGTTGCCTCAAGTGATGATTCAAAGAAAGTTTCTGCTTTTGTTATAGCTGAAACGGGAAAATATTATAATGGAGAATTAACCACCATTTCTGGAAACTTTAGAATTGCCCCTTTACCACATATATCAATTGAAGGACGTTTCGCTAATAATAGTTACCGCAATTTAGGCATACAATCAGCGACGGGATCTACACAACTCTATACCCTTTCAGGACGTTTTGCTTTAAATCCGAGGGTACAATTGATTGGGTTTTATCAGCACAGTTCTATCAGCAATTTTGACGTTTGGAACGTCCGATTTTCTTGGGAATATCGTCCTTTGTCGTTTATTTATCTGGTATTAAATCAACGTGGCTACGACGATTACCGAACAAAACTATCGAATGATGGACTTACCAGATTTAAAACGGGTGAATTAACCCGCCAAAATGAACAACAAAGCATTATAAAGGTTTCTTATTTAAAGCAGTTTTAATTAAGCAGTTTTACTTAAAAATATGAGAGAAACTAACATAAAAAATATCCGCCCAACCCTTACTTTTGAAAAAGAAGCAGAAGGTTCATTTGAAAAATTCCAGAATGAAGTATTACGCCCAATCTTGAAATTGCAGCACGATTTACTCATTGAAATCTTCAAAACCTACTGCAATAAGCGTAAAAGCACATTTGATAAACTTTCTGAAAAAGAAAAATCGGTTTATATCGATCAAGCTGTGAGAAAAGACATGAAATTCAAGCATTATCTTGAAGGCATCATCACGGGGATTTTTACCATAGATGAATATCAGACATTTCTCGAAAACGAAGAAGAATTGACCAAAAGAATGGTAAATTTATTGGTACAACGCTTGCAAAGTCAGTTTCAGTAGTCATTTGTGCTTAAAAAGCGTTTCTTATTTGAATAGTTGCCAAATAATTATTCGGTTATTTCGCTAAAACCTAACCCCTAAATCCTAACCCCTACTCAAAACTGGAAGTAAATAAATTGTGCTGGTTCGTCATACATTCCCAAAAATAAAATCGCTAAAATAATTCCGTAATAAAGCACCCAACGAACTAATAAAGGGCTTTGATTTAGTGATGCTCTCAGACTTCTTCCTCTTTGTTTTAGATGAACCATTTCCATCACGATCATCGCAAAAGCTACCATCGCAAAATTAGTAATCCCTTTTCCTAAAAAGATATTTTTTTCGATAAACTCTTTATTACCAAGCTGTTGCAATTGCCCACCAAGGCCCGTAAACAGATGCGAGGCAATGTAAGTAGCTTCTTGAAGCTTGGACGCACGAAAGAAAATCCAAGCGAAGGAAGTCAAACAAAAGATTATTAGAATCTGAATTAATTTATACAAAAATGGCAATTTATTAATGCCAATAATATTGACCATTTTATTTCTAAAATTAGCCGTTAAGTTAGCAAAAACCAGATAAAAACCGTGGATGGCTCCCCAGATAACAAACGTCCAACTTGCGCCGTGCCAGATGCCCGATACTAAGAAAACGATAAAAAGATTATACTCTCTTCGCCACTTTGAAACCCGATTTCCCCCCAAAGAAATGTACAAATAATCTCTAAACCAAGAGGATAATGAAATATGCCAACGGCGCCAAAATTCAGAAATGGTTTTAGAAAAATAAGGTCGGTCGAAGTTTTTCATCAATTTAAAACCCATCACTTGTGCCGAACCAAGGGCAATATCTGAGTAGCCCGAAAAGTCGCAAAATATTTGGATGGAAAAGAAAACGGTAGAGACAATTAAGGGAATTCCCGTGTAATTATAGGGATATTTATAAACCTCGCCAACCATCAAAGAAAGCCGGTCGGCAATGACAACTTTCTTAAACATTCCCCAAGCCATCAATTTCAATCCGTCAGTAACTCGCTGATAATCAAAGTCATGCTTCTCATAAAACTGGTGAATTACATTTTGTGGACGTTCGATGGGTCCAGCCACTAATTGCGGATAAAACATTACATACAAAGCATAAATGCCAAAATGGCGTTCGGCTTTTTGATTTCCACGATATACCTCAATGGTATAAGACATGGCTTGGAAAGTATGAAAAGACAAGCCAATGGGCAACAAAATTTCGAGAAAAGGAACTGGATTTTTAAGGTCAAATCCTTCCAAAAGCCAGGTAAAATTGAGGTTCAAGAAATTAAAATATTTAAATATTGCCAACACGCCAATGTTGGCTATGAGACTCAAGGTAAGATATAATTTTCGTTTTTTACCTTCCGATTGCTCAATGAAAATCCCCGCAAAATAGTCAATGACGATTGTGAAGCCCAGAATTAGGATATAGATAGGTTTAAACACCATGTAGAAATAGCAGCTTGCTACCAAAAGCAAGGCCCAACGGAAACGATAAGGAAGTACGAAATATAAAATCGTTACGATGGGAAAGAAAATTAAGAATTGTATGGAGTTAAAAAGCATGGTTTTTTATGGTATCAATTAATTTCTGAGTACGCTCGATTCTGCAATTTCCAAATAGGTGAAAATGCGTGTCATAGAAACAATCATCTGGATAAATTCCATCCTTTAAATGATTGATTTTAAAGCAATTAACATTTTTTTCAACCTGTTTTTCATAATATTCTAAAGCCACTTTATTCATTTCGTATCCCGTTTGCGAATAACAGGGATAAAACCAAATAGCTTCTCCCCCTTTTGCCCTAACTTCTTTTACAAATTGATTAATTGCTTGAATTTCAACGGAATAATTTAGATTTTCAAGACCAGCCAAATCATTAAGAGGACGGATGGGAGGGTTGTTCAGATGCGCTAATAAATCGCCTTTTTGTGAAAACCCTTTTCGGAAATAATCAGAAATTTTATCATCAATTTGGGGTGATTTTATTCGATTTGGAAAGAAAATTAAATTACGGGTATAACGAGAGAAAAACGCCACTTTTTTCCCAAAAACGTCTAAGCAATTTTCGTATCCCACATACGCATACGCTGGAGAATAGGCGAAAGCTGCCATTTGTTTAGCATAATCATCCCCTGGTTTGTGAAGATAATATTCTATACTTAAAATCACTAAATCGCCTTTTTTTACCTCCGAGAGGGTTTCTTGCAACACAAAATCAAGCCCAAAACCGACGTATAAACCAAGATTTACCACTGGTACGCCAACTTTCTTCTCGATTGAATCAGAAGCAATTCCGAAAGCTAAATTTGAACCGCCAGCCAGAATTATTTTACGTTTTTTAATAGATTGAGCGTATTGATGTTTATCAGCAATGGCAGCAAAATAGTTTTCCTCAATATCGTTCCGAACCATAATTATTCCACCAATCGTTGAAATAATTAATGCAATTAACGTAGCTATTTTTGTGAAAAAATTAAGCAATGTGGTCAGTGATTTATAAGTAAATATTTTAAAATTTTGATTAGTATAGGCAAGCATTCTTTGTTTACTACCTACTGCAAATTGTTTTACTGCTTACATACCTTCCTGTTCTAACAATTGGATTAATCTTGAAGAAAATATTTTGCGACCGCTAACATTTGGATGAAAAACGCTATCGTAGAAAAGTTCATCATCCATAACCGAGTTTTCAGCACTTCCTAAAATGGTAAAATTTAAATTATCTCGATATTGTTTTTCAATCTTGTTAATTACAGCCATATTTTTTTCGTAACCACTCTCAACGTAACTAGGGAAGGTAAAAAAAACGGTTACTCCATTCTGTTTTGCAAAGACTTCAAAATCGTTCAAATCTTTAATTTGTTTGCTAAATTCTACATCCGTAGATATTTCTGGCACCTCAAATTTGGGCTGTGGATTATTTAAATGCCCCAATAAATCACCATTTTTTGAGAAACATTTGC
>JBBAKZ010000252.1:0-4964 GCA_040403275.1 Arcicella sp.
TTCTTTAACCACTATTTTATGAATTTATCATCAACTTAAAACGAAATCTAACAGCGTTCACTTCTCAAGATAATTGTATTGCGTTTTTCTTTACGAAGGATTTTTAATGGATGAGGCATCCTCTATGAAACCACTTGGAAAAGAATTACTTACTTCCTTGAATCCAAAACTGGAAAAATATTTCCGATTAAATGAATTATAAATAAAAATAAGCAATCAATTACTATAAATATATTAAAACAGCTAAACGATGATTTTTTGTTGAAAATTAATATAATTGATTTCAGATTCCTGAAAAATATTGAGATTCCTAAAAAACAAAAAGGGGCTTATCGCCCCTTTTTGTTTTTAATAATTATTTTTATTCCGTTACGGCTGCAGTTACAATTCTTGAAATTGTCAACTCATCCCCTTCACCCGAATAATCTGCTAAAATAACATCACCCGAAGCTAGGTCTCCTTTCAGGATTTCTTCGGCTACAGGATCTTCTAAATATTTCTGAATCGCACGATTCAATGGTCTTGCACCGTATTGTGAATCATATCCTTTTTCAGCAATGAAGTCTTTTGCTTTTTCCGTTAATTCAACGCTATAACCCAATGAACTGATTCTTGTGAAGAGTTTCTTCAACATCAAATCAATGATTTTGTGTAAATGCTCTCTTTCCAAAGAATTAAACACAATTACATCATCCAAACGATTTAAAAATTCTGGAGAAAAGGCTTTTTTCAAAGCGCTTTGAATTGTTCCTTTGATGGCTTCTTCTACATTATCAACTTTTGATTTTGACGAGAATCCAATGCCTAATCCAAAGTCTTTTAAATCTCTTGCACCGATGTTAGAAGTCATGATAATTATCGTATTTCTAAAATCGACCCTACGGCCCATTCCGTCCGTTAAAATACCATCATCCAACACTTGCAACAGAATATTGAAAACATCTGGGTGTGCTTTTTCAATTTCATCCAGTAATACAACAGCATAAGGTTTGCGACGAATTTTTTCTGTTAATTGTCCACCTTCTTCATAACCCACGTATCCCGGAGGGGCTCCTATCAATCGAGAAACACTAAATTTCTCCATGTATTCACTCATATCAATTCTCACTAAGGCATCGTCTTTATCGAAAAGATAGGTTGCTAACACCTTCGCCAATTCCGTTTTACCAACACCCGTAGGGCCTAAGAAAATGAAAGAACCGATTGGTTTTTTAGGGTCTTTTAATCCCACACGTGTCCGTTGAATGGCTTTGACAAGTTTGGCAATTGGCACATCTTGTCCAACTACTTTTCCTTGCAATTCTTCGTTCATATTCAATAATTTCTGTCCTTCCGTTGCCGCAACACGACTTACAGGAATACCTGTCATTTGCGCAATTACTTCGGCAACACTTTCTTCCGTTACGGTATAACGACGACGTTTAGTATCCTCTTCCCACTCACGTTTTGCCCGGTCTAATTGGTCCAAAAGGCGTTTTTCACGATCACGAAGTTGCGCTGCCTCTTCGTATTTCTGCGATTTTACAACGGCATTTTTTTCTTTCTTGATATTCTCAATGGCCTCTTCCAATCGAACGATATCTTCGGGTACCGAAATATTCATGATATGAACTCTAGCACCCACTTCGTCCATCACGTCAATGGCTTTATCGGGCAAAAATCTATCAGAAATATATCTTTCCGACATTTTTACAGATTGCTCAATGGCTTCCGGCGTGTAAGTTACGTGGTGATGGTCTTCGTATTTATCTTTAATATTATTTAAGATTTCAATCGTTTCTTCAATTGAAGTGGCATCTACCATGACCGTTTGGAAACGACGAGCTAAAGCGCCATCTTTCTCAATATATTGACGATACTCATCTAAAGTTGTGGCTCCGATAACTTGTATATCACCCCTGGCTAAAGCTGGTTTGAACATATTTGAAGCATCCAACGAACCCGAAGCACCCCCTGCTCCTACAATTGTATGAAGCTCATCAATGAAAAGAATTACATCGGGTGTTTTCTCCAATTCATTCATTACTGCCTTCATACGTTCTTCAAACTGACCACGGTATTTTGTTCCAGCGACTAATGAAGCCAAGTCGAGCGTTACAACCCGCTTTCCAAACAACACTCGTGATACTTTTTTCTGAACAATTCTAAGGGCTAATCCTTCGGCGATGGCAGTTTTACCAACACCTGGTTCTCCAATCAGGATTGGGTTATTTTTCTTTCTACGAGAAAGAATTTGGGCGACACGCTCAATTTCTTTTTCACGTCCAACGATTGGGTCAAGTTTTCCCGATTCAGCAACTTTAGTCAAATCTCTACCAAAATTGTCTAAGACAGGTGTCTTCGACTTCTCTGCGTTCTTATTTGCGCCAGAGGCTCCTCCGCCAGCGTTTCCTCCACCAGCGAACATTCTTGCATCATCGCTATCATCAGTATCTGATGGACCCGATTTGATGTTCGGGTTTGATTGATATTCTACCATGTCTTTAATTAGTTCATAATGAATTTGGAATTTTTCGAGAATTTGCTTGGCCAAGTTATCCTCATCTCTGAGAATTGCCATCAGCAAATGTTCCGTTCCGACCAGGTTAGTTTTAAAAATTCTTGCTTCTAAGTAAGTGACCCTCAACACTTTTTCGCACTGTCGTGAAAGAGGAATATCTTGCTTATTTTTGATGGTATATGACGACCGAACTGTACTTCGAGTTGCTTGTTCAATACTTATTCGCAAATCGTCAAGCGTTGTTCCGCACTTTATAATAAGGTCGAGGGCAATGCCTTCGCCTTCTCTTATCATACCCAAAATGAGGTGTTCTGTCCCGATGTAATCATGCCCAAGCCTGATTGCCTCCTCACGGGCGAGTGAAATAACCTCTTTTACTCTATTTGAAAATTTTGCCTCCATGTAAGAGTTTTTGAGTTGATGCTTTTTTAATATTAACGGTATTTTTATCCGATTTGTTCATTTTGTAAAAGACTCTTTCAAAATCGATAATGATTGATTTCCTTGACAAAATAATAAATCAAGAATGGAAAGGTTTGGCACAAATTCGTTGCCAAAGTTTTGCCGATAAGAGAAAGGTTGATAAAGATTATTCAATTCATAATTTCTTTTCGGATGAATCAGCCCTCTGAAATCGGTTTCAACGTTTTTTTGATAACCTTCAGTAAATATAACCCTTTTTTCGAGACGAAGAAGTTTCAGACAAATTGTCAGGATTTCCGCATTCAAATCAAACAAAAAGTCAGGTTTTTTATTTAAAATTATTTTAAAATATTCTGAATAAAATTCAAAAAATGGTGATTTACCGTAAGCAGAATGAATTGCTCCCCAATGTCGCCGGTTCCAATCTTGTGAATAATCTATTTTCAAATCTTTAATTAAAACTTTTTTATTCCCATTTTGCACAGGAACCGTTAAAGTATCAATTTTATTTGTTGTCTGAATTATGCAACGATTTCGGTAACTTTGCTTCTCGAAATATTCGTACGATTCAATGACAATTTTTTCGTTTTTTAATAAAGCGCAAAAATATTCGAGACTGGGAAAATACTGTAAATCAATGGTCATTTTCAAATTTGCCACCAAGACATGAAGATTCCAATTTTGATTTTAAAACAAAATTTTCACTTTTGACTTAACGACTTAAAACTTACGACTAATAAATGCTTTTCTTTAAATACTTTTCAAAGTTACCCTTTTTTGTGCTTTATGGCATCTCTGATATTGCTTATTTTATTATTTACAGAATAATAGGTTATAGGAAAAAAGTGGTGTTTGAAAATTTAAGAAATTCATTCCCAGAAAAATCTGAAGAAGAAATCAATCAAATTGCAAAAATGTTTTACCACCATATTGCTGACCTCTTTATCGAGTTCTTAAAAGGATATTCAATTTCCGAAAAAGAAATTATGGCAAGGGTAAAAATTGTCAATCTGGAAATTATCAAACAATATATCGATAAAAATCAGTCCTTGATTATCGTAACTGGGCATATTGGGAATTGGGAATGGCTTTTACACCCCTTAAATCTTACAGGCATTCCGATTGATATTGTTTACCAAAAGTTGAGTAGTCCTCTATTTGATAAATTAACTTTATTCATCAGAAGTAGATTCGCAATTACTCCGCTGATCGAAAAAAATGACACCTTGCGTAAAACCGTTGAAAGAAAAGATATTACCCGTGCTATCGCTTTGGGTTCAGATCAATCTCCTCAAAATTGGAAAACAGCTTATTGGACAACCTTTATGAATCAAGAATCAGGATTTTTTACAGGAACAGAACGCATTGCACGCAAGTTTGATTATCCGGTTGTCTTTTCTGAAATGAGACGGGTAAAAAGAGGTTATTACGAAATAGAATTTACTAAAATTGCCAGTCCAACTGAATATCCAAATCTGCCAATCGGAGAGATTACCGAGAGATTTGTAAGAATCTTAGATATGTCAATTAATAAGTATCCCGCTGATTATTTGTGGTCGCACCGAAGATGGAAACACAAGCGAAAGGAAAATGATGTGGTAAATACTAATTTCAAAGAATTGAACTCGTAATTCAGGTAGCGTAAAATATTAGTCCAAATTTCCCACGCCTTGTCGAATGATTTCAAATGCATCCGTTGTGGCATCCACTATGGTTGAAGGAATATTATTACCGTATCCGCCGTCAATGACGATATCGACCAAATGCTGAAATTTTTCAAAAATTAATTCTGGGTCGGTTGGATATTCAAGAATATCGTCATCATCATGCAAGGAAGTCGTAATAATAGGATTACCCAATTCTGCGACGATTATTCTTGGAATTACGTTCGCTGGAATACGAATTCCGACCGTTTTTTTACTTTGAGATAATACTTTGGGCACTTTATTATTTCCATCTAAAATAAACGTAAAAGCACCGGGCAAATATTTCTTCATCAATTTGAAAGCGGCCGTGGATACTTTAGCGTAATCAGAAATAT
>JBBAKZ010000253.1:0-4948 GCA_040403275.1 Arcicella sp.
AAAAAACGCCCTGATTTAGTGGTAGGCGTATTGGGTTGCATGGCTGAACGCTTACAAACGAAGTTTTTGGAAGAAGAAAAACTCGTGGACGTAGTAGCTGGCCCAGATTCCTACCGTGACCTCCCAAATCTCCTCAGTGAAGCCGAAGATGGACACAAAGCCATCAATGTTTTTCTCTCAAAAGAGGAAACGTACGCTGATATTTCTCCCGTCCGTTTAAATTCCAATGGCGTGACTGCATTCGTCTCTATTATGCGGGGTTGCGACAATATGTGTTCGTTCTGTGTAGTGCCTTTCACCCGTGGTCGTGAACGCTCACGTGATGTCTATTCAATCCTCAAAGAATGTCAAGATTTATTGGATAATGGCTATAAAGAAGTTACACTCTTGGGGCAAAATGTGGATTCGTACAAATGGTCATCCGAAGATGGTTTGGAAAAAGTAAATTTCGCTCAACTCCTTGAAAGAGTGGCACTGATTAGTCCAGATTTAAGGGTTCGTTTCTCAACCTCGCATCCTAAAGACATCACGGACGAGGTGCTTTATACCATCAAAAAATACGAAAATATTTGTAAATATATTCACCTACCAGCCCAAAGTGGTAGTAGTCGTATTTTGAAAATGATGAATCGCACCTACGACCGTGAATGGTACATCAATCGCATTGATAAAATTCGTGAAATTTTAGGGGAAGATTGTGGCATCTCGCAAGATATGATTACTGGTTTTTGTACTGAAACAGAGGAAGACCATCAAGCAACACTTTCGTTAATTGAATATGTAAAATATGACTATGGTTACATGTTTTCTTATTCAGAACGCCCAGGAACGCCCGCTGCCAAGAAATTTGTGGATGATATTCCTGCCGATGTAAAGCAAAAACGTTTGGCGGAAATAATTGATTTGCAATTGAAATTATCCTTAGAAAGAAATAATCGAGCAATTGGACAAGTTCAAAAAGTATTAGTAGAAGGATTTTCAAAACGTTCGGAAGATTTTTTGCAAGGACGAAACGACCAGAATAAAATGGTAGTTTTTGCCAAAGAAAGCTATAAGAAGGGAGATTATGTGATGGTGAAAATCACTTCTTGTTCATCGGCTACCCTTAAAGGTGAAGCAGTAAAATCTTAAAATCTAAAGTAATGCATAGGTTTCAAATACAACAGGCTGATTTGCCATATTATACTTATCAAGATTATAAAACATGGGAAAATCAATGGGAACTTATTGGTGGTTTACCCTTTTCCATGTCGCCATTACCGACAGTCAAACATCAACGTTTAAACAAACTGATTGTCAGGATTTTAGATAATGAATTAGAACGTAATGGTTGTGGAGAGTGTGAAGCAATGATGCCAATTGACTGGAAAATTGATGAAAATACAATAGTCCAGCCTGATGCATCAATTATTTGTGCAGAATTAGACGCAAAATATATTACCAATACTCCAAAACTTGTATTTGAAATCTTATCTCCTTCTACTCGTAAGAAAGATTTAACGATAAAATTTGAATTATATCAATTGGAAGGAGTCAAATATTATTGTATTGTTGATCCTGATAATACCATTGTTACTATTTATCAGTTAACGGAAGGTCGTTATCGTCAAGTATTTGAATCTCAAAACGATACCTATATTTTTAATATTGAAAACTGTGAAATAGTCTTTGATTTTAGTAAAATTTGGAAGTAAAACCTATGCAAATTCAAGAATTACAATCCATAAAAGCTCGTTTCGGAATCATTGGTAACTCGCCGTCTCTGAATCATGCCATTGAGGTCGCTGGACAAGTCGCTCCCACTGACATGACCGTGCTTATCACGGGCGAAAGTGGTTCTGGGAAGGAATCTTTTTCTAAAATAATTCATAATCTTTCCGCCCGAAAACACGGTCAATTTATTGCGGTAAACTGCGGAGCAATCCCCGAAGGAACGATTGATTCGGAATTATTTGGTCATGAAAAAGGAGCTTTCACAGGCGCAATTGATGCCAGAAAAGGCTATTTTGAAGTAACTGATGGCGGAACAATTTTCTTGGATGAAATCGCAGAAATGCCTCTTGGAACACAAGCACGGCTTTTGAGGGTACTCGAAAATGGTGAATTCATCCGAGTTGGTTCATCTAAAGTTCAGAAAACCAATGTTCGAGTGGTGGCTGCAACCAATATTAACTTAATGAAGGCTGTAGAACGGGGAAAATTCAGAGAAGATTTATACTATCGTTTAAATACCGTTCCTATTTTTGTGCCTCCACTTCGTGACAGAGGCATGGATATTGAGTTGTTATTCAGAAAATTTACGACTGATTTTGCCGAAAGATACCGGATAAAGGCAATCCAATTAACGACAGATGCTCAGCAGATTTTATTATCTCAACGATTTCCGGGGAATATTCGCCAGTTGAAAAACTTGGCCGAACAGATATCAATTTTGGAAGTTGACGACCGAATTATTGACGCTCCAAAATTGACGCATTATTTGCAAATGAACAACGGACAATCCATTGGCAATGGCTTGATTCGTCGAGATTTTGAAGAAAAGCAAGCTGATAATTTTTCTGAAAGAGAATTACTTTATAAAATTCTTTTTGATATGCGTAAGGACGTTACGGAATTGAAAAAAATGTTTTTAGAAGTGTTAAAAAATGGAGAAGTTAGTCCAGATATTTTGAAAGGGAATGAAGGTTTATTCCAAAATTTAGAACCCGAAAGAGGCTTTCCCTATTCGCCCAATGTTCATCTTCCTGAAACAAATCCTACTAGAATTTTATCAAATGGACATACTAATTTCCAACCAAATCCTGAATTAACAATTGTTAACTATAATGGTGAAAATCAAGAGAATAAAAACGGTTTTATAGACGTTACACACGAAGCCGAGGAAGTATCTTTCTCGCTCGAAAAACAAGAGAAAGACATGATTATCAGAGCTTTACAGAAAAATAAAAACAAAAGAAAATATGCCGCACAAGACTTGGGAATATCAGAAAGAACACTTTACAGAAAAATTAAACAGTATGATATTGAGGAAGAGTAATTTAATTGACAATGGACAATTAATAATTAATAACTTGAAAACGAGTTCACTGAGAATGATTTTCTATTTTTCACTTTTCATTATCCATTGTCCATTGTTAATTAGCTGTTACACCTTCCGAGGCGCAAGCCTTGACCCGAATTTGAAAACAATTCAAATACAAAACTTTCAATTTCAAACGGCTGGTGGACCGCCAAATTTGAGTTTACAATTCACGGAGAAGTTAAAAGAATATTTTCAACGCAACACCTCTCTCAAAACAACCAATATCAATCCGGATTTGATGTTTGAAGGTGCAATTACAGGTTTTACAGTTGAACCAAAAGCTGCTTCTTCGGATGATAAAGGGGGTTTGAATCGCTTGACCATCACGATTGCGGTAAAATTCACGAATGCGAAAAATGATGAAAAAAGTTATGACCAGGAATTTTCTTTTTACCAAGATTTTGCCCAAACTCAGACCATTACTGCCGTACAAGGAGAATTAGTACCTAAGATTTTAGACCAAATTGTATTGGATATTTTTAATAAAACCGCTGGGGAATGGTAATTTTTTCAAAGTTTTATGGTCGTTTTTCGTTGTTACGAGAATGAATGACCGGACAAATGCTTATTAAAATCGAATCAAAATGAATAAAGACGTATTTTCCTATCTTATTGCCCATCCCGCCAATCTTTCATTGTCGGATTTAAAAACGGTTGAGGCCATCACGAAACAATATCCCTATTGTCAATTGGCTTATACGTTATTGGCAAAAGGTTATCATATACATTATGCCGAGGAATTGGCTTTCGAGAAAATTCGTCATGCTTCTGCCCACGCAATTAGTCGCAATGCGTTGCGTAAATTAATTAATGGAAATTTTAATAATGAAATAAGTACGACAATTCAACCAAAATTTGATTCAGAATATTTGCACAAACTCGTGGAAGTACCTGTAAATCAAATTGCTAATTCAGTCGAAGAAGATATTGCCGAACAAACGGAATTGATTTCTAATCTTGATATGATGACAAACTCATCAGCCTTTGAAGATATATTATTGCATGATATTGTCCAGAGAAAACAGTTACAAAATTCTATTATTGATAATTTCTTACTGAAAGATCCCGGACTAATCAGAACGACCAAAAGTCAATTAGAAGCCATGGGCAAACAAGAAGATTTATCGGTCAGTAGTGCAAAATTAGGAAAAGGTATTGTAACCGAGAGTTACGCCAAAATACTTACTATGCAAGGGCGTAGAGACAAGGCAATCGAGGTTTATGAGAAATTAATTTTGAAATTTCCAGAAAAAAAGACGTACTTTGCATCCAAAATTAAAGAATTGACATAGGTTATGTTGGTGAAAGCAGCTGGAGAACTTTAACCTTTAGAAAGTTACACTGCTAAAACTCTAACTTTATAACGCTTTAACCTTGTAACTTTTCAACTTAACGAAATCCTTAAATTAAACAAATAATAAACAAAATGTTCGGAGCAGTTATCGTAGTCATTTGCATTATTGCAGTATTATTAGTGTTTGTAGTATTAATTCAGAATCCAAAAGGCGGTGGTCTTTCGGGTGAATTTGGAACGGCTGGTGCAAGCCAAATGTTTGGTGTACAACGCACCGGCGACCTTTTAGAGCAAATCACTTGGGGTGGAGCCATCACCATTGCCTTGTTGGTTTTAGTTACAAAATTCATTACCCCTACTGAAACGGGGAGTGGTATTGAATCACAAAACGTGGAAGCAGCAAAAGGCAAAGCAGGAATTCCTTCGCCAACCACACCCGCACCAAATCCTACGGCTCCTGCAGCAAATCCAACCGCACCTGCAACACCAGCACCTGCGAAAAAATAATTTTCCTCTTTAGCGAAAAAGGAGTGCTTTAAACGGCACTCCTTTTTTGTTATATAAATTTTAAT
>JBBAKZ010000254.1:0-4947 GCA_040403275.1 Arcicella sp.
CCAAATCTCATGGGAAAAAGAATTATTATCGTTTCTACAATGTTATTCGCTAAATTTGTTCAACAAAGAAACACATTAAAAAGTGCCGACTCAAACTCCTAATATCATTTACGATAATCACGATCGCCCGATAACGTATTTACGTTTGGCCGTAACCGACCGTTGCAATCTTCGTTGCTTTTATTGTATGCCCGAAGTGGGCATAAAATACCTTCCGAAGTCAAAATTACTGACTTATGAGGAAATGTTGCGCACCGTTTCAGTATTTTCTGAACTGGGAATTTCAAAAGTAAGGATTACGGGTGGCGAACCTTTCGTGCGTCATAATATGATTGATTTCATGTATCAATTATCTGAAATTGCGGGAATTAACGAATTGAATATTACCACAAATGGCATTTTGACGGGACAATATATCCGCCAAATGAAAGAAATGGGCGTGCGTGCCGTCAATTTGAGCTTGGATACCTTAGATAAAAAACGTTTTTTTGAAATTGCTCGTCGGGATGAATTTGATATTGTTTACAAAACACTTTTTGATCTATTAGATGCTGGTTTTGAAGTAAAAGTCAACGCCGTAGTGATGGATGGGAAAAATACCGAAGACATTTTGCCTTTGGTAGAATTAACTCGAAATCATCCTGTTTCTATTCGTTTTATTGAAGAAATGCCTTTTAATGGTGAAGGTTCGCATTATCCAAAATTAGAATGGAATTTACACCGAATTTTATCCGAAATTAAAACGCAATATCCTGATTTACAAAAACTTGTTGATTCTCCTAATTCAACTTCTTATAATTATCAAGTCCCCAATTATCGAGGGAATATTGGTATTATTGCGGCTTTTTCACGTACTTTCTGCGGGACTTGTAATCGAATACGCTTAACCGCAACGGGTGATTTAAAAACCTGTTTGTACGACGAAGGTGTACTAAATATCAGAGATTTACTTCGAGACGGAATATCCGATGAACAATTAAAAGCTACTTTTCTGCAAGCATTTAAAAGTCGTCCAAAAGATGGTTTTGAGGCAGAACGTGGGCGTAAATCGTTGATTAAAGAATCCATGACTACGATTGGTGGGTAATTCAGGCCATAAACCAAAAAGATTAAATTTAGAAGTATCAAGCGTAGCAAAAGGCTTTTTTCTAAACTTTTGGTACTTTTTCATTACAATAATTACCTCAAAATGACAATTCCAGAAATCTTCGATCATTTCAATCATCTTAAAGTGCTCATCATTGGCGACGTAATGCTCGATGCCTACACTTGGGGCAAAGTAGAAAGAATTTCACCCGAAGCTCCCGTTCCTGTGGTTAATGTTCGTAGTCGTGAAATCCGTTTGGGCGGTGCTGGAAATGTTGTCATGAACGTCCAAGCCCTTGGTGCTCAACCGATCATTTGTTCCGTTATTGGCACGGATTCTTACGGTGATTCTTTGCTGAATTTATTGAAAGACCAAAATCTTTCTACAGAAGGAATTATCCAATCCGAAACCCGAATCACCACGGTTAAAGAAAGGATTATTGCGGGTTCTCAACAAATTGTCAGGGTTGATACTGAAACGGATAAATTAATTAATGAAGTTGAACGTCAAGTACTTATCGATAAAATTAAGGAGTTAGCTCAAAACGCAAATGTCATTATTTTTGAAGATTATGACAAAGGCGTTTTGTCAAAAGAATTAATTCATGACATTATTTCTTTTGCCAATGAAAACAACATTCCCACCATCGTTGACCCCAAAAAACGCAATTTCCTATTTTATGAAAAAGCCACGCTTTTCAAACCCAATTTAAAGGAATTGAAAGAAGGGTTAGCCATTCATTTTGACGTAAAAAATCCCGATGAATTATCAGAAGCCGTAACAGTGTTGAAAAATACTTTAAAATTGAGTGGTGTTTTCGTAACGCTCTCAGAAAGAGGTGTTTATATAGATTTTAATGGTGAAAAAAAAGCGATTCCTGCTCATGTTCGTAGCATAGCTGACGTATCTGGTGCGGGCGATACCGTCATTTCTATTGCGGCTTGTTGTTTGGCTTTGGGACTTTCGCCCGAACTTATCGCTGGACTTTCTAATTTGGGTGGAGGTTTAGTTTGTGAGTCGGTGGGTGTGGTACCGATTGATAAAAATTTGTTGAAACAAGAAGCGCTTTTGCATTTATAACCCGATTCTCTAAAATCGGGGCGTTTAGATGCTCGATTTTGGAGAATCAACCTATACCGGTTTTTCTTCAATTCCCAACATGGTTAAGGCAGGATTTATGGTTCTGGGGGTAATCAGAATTTTAAAAATCTTATTGCCCGCCAAACTAAATTCGGCTGCAAATTTCCCTTTCTCTTTCAGACTTCTGTAAACCGCTGTATAATTAATTTTCGAGTCCCATCCATTAATTGCCAAAGCCGTTTTTAGTTGGTCGAGGCATTTGCTAAGATTTGAAAAGTAATTCAAAATGGTTTCTTTTTGTCGGATTGTATTCAGCGAGCCAATCGGAATAACCGCCACTTCATAGATGATTTGTTGCTTCATAAAATTATTTGCAATTAAAATGATAAATTATCTCACTATTTTTCAAACGTAAAACTTTTTGTAAACGTTCAGGGTTTTATAATCATGCACTTGACACATACCAAAAAAGCCCCGCTTACAAGCGAGGCTTTTTCTATTTTTACCAATTACCGATTTTTAAGAATTATGCTGATAAAACGGCCGTAAATTCTATCTCTACTAAATATTCTGGTGCTACCAATTTACTAATTTCATAGATGCCTGTGGTTGGTTTAATATCTTTAAAATAAGCTCCGTGAGCTTTTGCGATGTTATCAAACTGGGCGATATCCGTCGTGAAAATTCTGGTTCTTACAACATCACTTAAACTTGCACCCGCTTCTTCCAAGACTTTGGCAATTCGTTCGATAATATTATTTGTTTGGGCAAAAGCATCATCCGCTTTAACGATTTCACCATCTACAATGGCAACTGTGCCTGATACTTCAATGATATTTCCGATTCTGACGGCACGGCAATAACCCATTTTATCTTCCCAAGGCGAACCGGTTTGTATATTTTGTCTTGACATTTTTAAAATTATTTAATTGAACTGCAAATATAGAGAATGACATAACCTGTTGGAATTGGAACTTCCCAAAAGTTTAAAACTTTCGGGAAGTTGGACTAAATTATTGAACTTTAATTCTGAAAAGTTTTTTCGCAATCTATATAATGGACAAAAAAATCTAAAGTAATTCTAATGTAATTATATCTCAATAGCTCAATACTTCCTCGTATTTTTACCTTATGTCTATTCGCACAAAACTTACGCTCCTTTTTTCAAGCATTGTTTCTACTTTGCTGTTGATTTTTTGCATGGTGATTTACCTCGAAAGTGAGTTCAATCGGCAACAAGAATTTAAGGCACGTTTGCGGGAAGAAGCCTTGACTTCGGCTGAAATTCTGTTTGGAAAAGAAGAAATTAGTCCTGATTTATTAAAATTATTGGATAAAAACCAAATGACGGTTTTGCCCCAAGAGGAAATTGTGGTGTATAATAGTCGAAATAAATTAATTTATGAAAGTGGTACTGACTACCTAAAAGTTGAGCCGAATATTCTCAATCAAATTCGTCAAGAGAGAGAACTTTCATTCCAACAAGGTAATCATGAGGTTTTGGGCTTGGTTTACAATAATGGAAAAGAAAATCTGCTCATAATTGCCTCTGCCAGAGATAAATACGGACTTAGTGAACAGAGAAATCTTGGCTTTATACTCGCCATTGGCGGTTTATTAATGATTTTAATTTTTTGTTTAATCGGTTGGTTTTTTGCTGGACGAGTACTCAAACCCATTCAAAAAATTATTAAAAGCGTGGATAATATTAACGCTTCACAATTAGACTCAAGGCTTGATGAAGGCAATCAAACCGATGAAATTGCACAACTTGCTCAACGATTTAATAAAATGCTCGACCGGCTAGAAAAGGCGTTTAGACTTCAACGTTCTTTCGTTTCTCACGCATCACACGAGTTGCGTACGCCGCTCACGGCTATTACGGGACAAATACAGGTTTCATTATTGGCAAATGATAATCCGCAAGAATTGAAATTAATGATTCAATCCGTTTTAGAAGATGTTCAGCAACTTAATCGTCTGACAAACAATCTGTTAGATATGACCAGCATTGATTCGGATGATTCTCAAACTAACTTTAAAAAAGTCAATATTGCTGAAATAGCTTGGCAAGTCAGAGAGACTCTTTTAAAGAAAAATGCTCATCATCAAGCAATTATTCAGTTGGATGAAATGTCTGATTTACCGCCCGAAATCAAAGGAAACGAAGCTTTATTGTACACCGCTTTTCTCAATTTGATGGAAAACGGTATTAAATTTTCGGGAAATCAATTAGTGAAAGTCAATTTTAAAATCAATATTAAGGATGTTATTATCAGTTTTCAAAATGACGGTAGCATCATTCCAAGCAACGAACAGATTGGGATTTTTGAATCTTTTCGTCGTGGGTCAAATGCTCGAAATACTAAAGGGCATGGCGTAGGGCTGTCGTTAACCCAAAAAATTATTAATCTTCATAAAGGGAAAATATCAGTCAGTTCCTCCGAAAACGAAGGAACTACGTTTACCATAATACTTCCTAAATAGTAAAAATGACATTCTAATTCAATTCTAATTTAGTGTTAATATTGCGTTAAGTATGAGGTTGTAGATTTGTTCAAGAAACAAAATCAATAAAACAAAATCTCAAAAACCATGGAAACGATAATTTTGTTAGCAGGGCTACTCAACTTTAGCAACATTTCACAACAGATATACCCTCAAGACCCAGGATATAGCATTAACAACTATAAACATCCTAACAAAGCAATGGCGGTGGCCAAAAGAGACACTAATCGAGGCACAAGCGTTTCTTTTGATGAAACCAGCAGAGATTATAA
>JBBAKZ010000255.1:0-2974 GCA_040403275.1 Arcicella sp.
AAGACCCATCGTTTTATTATCTGAGTTTTTTAAATCGTAAAACGAGCGAGCTTCAATAAAAATTGTGTCATTTAATTTTACCCCTATACCACCTCCCACACCTTAACTAAATCTATCGGTATTAGATAAATCTGCCGACACGGCTGTCTTGACTCCGCCATCTGATTTTTGTGATTCTGAAGTTAAAGCATAATCTGCATATCCTCCCAAATTAATTATAAACTTGGTTGAACTTTGTCCGAAATTTATGTCAAGCGTAACTGGGGTTAGAATACTACTGCTCGTTACTTTTAAATAGTCTCCATTGGCACCTCCCTACAGCACCCCATCAATTTTCACCGTTTGCATTGAATATAAAATTTCTGGCTGCACGGCTAATTTTGCACTGATTGGAATATTAACAATTAAACCTGCATTAAAACCAGGTGAAAATAAAAGATTTACCCCTTCTTCAAAAGTTACAATTTGCGAAGCCTCCGCCCTCATACCAAATTTTATTCCACCCGAACTACCTTTGCGTTCTCTAGGTTCTTGCACTCGCTCTGGCTTTAGCCCTCTTCCTTTTTCTGGTTTTGGTTCAGAAGTATTTTTTTCTTTCGGTGGGCCAGAAAATTGTATCGTCGTTTTGGTAGCCGGAGTTGAAGTCATGGTACTTTGAGTTGGAGTCGTTGTGGTAGTTTTTTGTTCCACTATGGCTGGTACAACTGGCATATTAACAGTAGTTGTTGCAGTCGTCTTTTTTGTCGTTTTTGTCTTTGAGGCGGATGATTTAACGGTCGTAGTAGGTTTCTTGGTTGTTGTTGCAGGCTTTTTAGTTTGTGCCATCGCAACTGTTATGCTGATACAAAAAATTAGCAAGGTTGCCATAAATAGATTTTTCATGATTTTAAAGGATTTGATCTACTAAATTATTGTGTGCAAGGTATAAAGGTTAAATCAGAAAATGTGAACCATTTAATAAGTCAAACTAACCGTTAAATAAGTATTTTTAATAAATCCGGTGAAAAATATTGTCCGATGAAAATAATTCAAAATCGAAAAAATCGGAAATTATGTCATATAGACAAAGAGTTTTTTATAATAAACAGGCCATAATGGCATTATATAACGACTGGTACAACATTTGAGAAATATGGAACAGCGATGGAAAGATAAAACTGGAAATAACTGATGTTAGAATCTTTCAATCATAAACTTAACATTTAACAGTCAAAACGAAATAAAATCATGAGAATTTTCAGTGTAAATCAACCAACAAACCAATTTTACAATTCAGAATTTAACAAAATTTTTAACCATTTAGACACCAAGTTTCCAGCAAAATCATTCAACAATGTAGCGTACAATAACATTCCAGCCGTGAATGTGAAAGAAGATGAAAACGCATTTCAAATTGAAGTCGCCGCTCCAGGTTTGAAAAAGGAAGATTTTAAATTGAGTCTTCATGAAAATCGCTTGACGATTTCTGCAAAACAAGAATCAAAAACGGAAGAGAAAACGGAAAAATTTAGCCGTCAGGAGTTTAATTATACTTCGTTCCAACGTACTTTTACTTTACCTAAAAACGTGGATGGAGATAAAATTGATGCTTCCTACACAGATGGAATCTTGCACGTAGGCCTTCCAAAAAAAGAAGAATTGAAACCAGCGGTTAAAGAGATTTTAATAGCTTAATTTTCGGTAAACGGTTCATGGTAAACGGTAAATTTAGGAGAGAATTTATTTTCTTTAACCGTTCATCGTGAACCGTTCACCTTTAACCGAACCTTAATTTCTTACATCAAATCCCCAATTTAATTTACTTCTGAGTGTGTTGAGGAAATTGGTATCGGATAATTTGATCATATTTGCCTTAAAATTCTCCCTTTTCATACTTATTTTGACATTGCTATCTACCACTTTGGAACGAGCGTCTAAGGAAATCAGACAATTGTTACTTCTACTTTCTACCTCAAAATATAGTACAGAATCCGTTGAAACCACCAAAGGTCTAACATTCAAATTATGGGGACTCATCGGAGAAATTACAAAAATATCTGAGGTCGGAATGACCAATGGCCCTCCCACACTCAAATTATAACCCGTAGAACCCGTCGCAGTGGCAATAATTAATCCATCCGCCCAATACGTATTCAGAAATTCCCCGTTTAAAAATGCCCTTACCATAATCATCGAAGAAGTATCGGTTTTCATGATTCCTAATTCATTTAAGCCAAAATTTATTCCATTAAATATATCAAGTACTTCGCCATTTAATGTCGTATTGATGCTCACTAAGGTGCGTTTATCAAGTACAAAATTTCCTTCAAAAACTTCTTTCAAACTCTCCTGAATTTTATCGGGAGAAACCGTAGCTAAAAATCCTAAACGACCTGTATTAATGCCTAAAATAGGAATTTCACGGTCGCCTACGTGGGTAACGGCATCCAAAAGTGTGCCGTCGCCTCCTAAACTTAACACAAAATCTGCTTCAAAAAGGTTGTGTTTATCGGTATAAGCCGAAGTGGCCGAATGCGTGATACCCGCTTCCAAAAGAACAGCCCAATAGGACTTAGAAATTTGGAGTTCAACGTTTTCGTTTATAAACCAATCGAACATTGCTTGCACAAAAGGTTTGGTTTCCTCCTTAAATATGCGCCCGTGAATGGCTATTTTCATAATTTTTGAATACGGAAATAATTTGTTTACGCTCCAAAATTAAGCAAAAGAGAATACTAAGGCTGTAAATAGTAGTATATTTATTTCGTTTGATGAGAAAATAAATATTTAGTTCACATGGGAATTCTCGAAACCAGGCTTGACAATTATATTTGTGATTGAATTATTCATTGAGGAAGGTAAAAGCGACAAAATAAAAAGGTTGATACAGAAAATCCGATAAAATTTCTCTAATAAATTAAAGATATATTTTATCGGATTGTCATTGGATGAATTTATTAAATAGCTAAATTCAGTCAGGCCTTACGTCGGAATA
>JBBAKZ010000255.1:2984-4943 GCA_040403275.1 Arcicella sp.
CGAACTCCCGTCCGGCTGTTTTATCACTATCATATACTGATGTTTTTTCTCTAAAAATACGGGTTTGAAATCAGGAAAGGGTGAACCAAGTGCTGCTGGCTCTTCTAAAGATTCATTTTCAGATAAATTTAAATTAGAAGGTTTTCCCAACGAAATTACCTTGATAGTTACTTTTGCTGTTCCAGCGCTTATTAGTCCCAAGTCCTTGGCCGCCGAGTAAGACAAATCTACCAATCGAGTTCTTATGTGCGGTCCTCGGTCATTAACCTTAACAATAGTTTTTAAGCCATTATTACGGTTTGTAATTTCCAATAAAGTACCAAATGGATAACTACGATGTGCAGCGGTGTGTTCGGTGGCCCGGTAGCGTTGTCCGCTAGAGGTACGTCTTCCTTCAAATTTTTTAGCATAAAACGAAGCAGTGCCAGCATTGGCTTTGTCGTCGTTTGAAGGATTAATTAAATTTACAAGCGCAAGAGAAACGATAACATATACACTTTTAAAAATCATAATGGAGAAGCAACTTAAACTATTTAAACTACTGTTTTCCAGCAAGTTAAATATTGGTAATTGTTTTTATTACTTGTTAGTTAAGAGTGAATTAATTCTTAAAATCGGTTCTTACGTATAGGCAAAACAAAAGGTAAAAATCAATTTTACTATAAAAATGAGAACACAAATTTAATAAAAAATTCCTAAAAAGCCTAAAATGCGTTTTTCAATCTCTTATATGTACCGATTGGCCAACCCAAAACAATGCTTAATTGTCCATTTTTCAATACCAGAATTACCTCTCTTTTTAACGCATTACACAAAGTCTTATTTTTTACCATTTTTAAATAAAATCACTTTTTAGGAAGTAATATCTGATTAATATTATGAAAGAATGAACCTCCTATTTTTAATTTTGTTTCTACTACATTAGCCTCTCAGCTATATTTAAACCTTAAAAAAAAAATGATAACAAAAACAATTGACACAACCTATCAATTAGGAGGAGAAATTACCATAAATCGCATTGGATATGGTGCTATGCGTATCACGGGCAAGGGTATTTGGGGAATGCCTTCCGATAAAGAAAATGCCATTAAAGTATTGCAAAAAGCGGTAGAATTGGGCGTTAATTTTATCGATACTGCCGATTCTTACGGCCCCTTTGTTTCAGAAGAATTAATTGCTGAAGCCTTGTATCCTTATCAAAAAGGATTAATTATTGCCACCAAAGGCGGACTTGAAAGACCTGGCCCAGACCAATGGACCACCAAAGGCGACCCCAAATATTTACAAGCCGCTTTAGAAGGGAGTTTGAAACGGTTGAAATTAGAAAGTATTGATTTATACCAACTGCATCGGATTGATGGTAAAATTCCCTTTGTAGACCAAATGAACTTTTTGAAAAATGCGCAAGAACAAGGCTTAATTAAACACATTGGCTTGAGTGAAGTCGGCGTGGAAGATATTAAGAAAGCCATGGAATATTTCACCGTTGTGAGTGTACAAAATATGTACAGTTACGGAAATCGGAAGTGGGAAAATGTCTTGAAATTTACCGAGGAAAACAACATTGCCTTTATTCCGTGGTTTCCTTTAGATGCGGGTAATCCTGCGGGAGAAGAAAAGTTGAAACAATTGGCCCAAAAACATAATTCTACCGTTCATCAAGTGGCCTTGAATTGGCTTTTAAACCATGCTTCTAATCTTTTATTAATTCCAGGAACAGCGAATTTGAAACATTTAGAAGAAAACATGGGTGCTTTAAAAATCGAATTATCGGATGAGGATATGGCATTTTTGGGGTAAATAACTGCATTTTCCAAAAGGCATTTGAAAGTAAAATGGCTTTCAAATGCCTTTATTTTTACGGTTATATAAGCTCAAATTCCACATCGAAAGGGCTACTAATATTACATAAATAACGGATATTCCGTAAGATAGCATGATAAAAAAATCAAGATAATT
>JBBAKZ010000256.1:0-4912 GCA_040403275.1 Arcicella sp.
AGAAGAAATATTATGCTCTTTCAAATTAAAATCGAAAAGCAAACCACAAAAGAAGCTAAATCCTAAATAATAAAGTACCAACATTAAAATAAAAAATGACCAAACCAAAAGTAATCTTAGCATTTTCGGGAGGGCTTGATACCTCCTTTTGTGTAAAATACCTAACCGATGATTGTGGTTATGAAGTCCATTCTGCCCTGGTGGATACGGGTGGTTTCACGCCCGATGAACTTAAAGACATTGAGCAAAAAGCCTACGGTTTGGGCGTTACGAGCCACGTAACGTTGGACGTTGTCGAGAAATATTACCACGATTGTATCCGATATATGGTCTATGGTAATGTCTTGAAAAACAATACTTATCCGCTTTCAGTGTCGGCAGAGCGTGTTTTTCAGGCAACAGCGGTGGCAGAATACGCCAATAAATTAGGGGCAAAAGCGATTGCCCACGGCAGTACCGGTGCGGGCAACGACCAAGTGCGTTTTGATGTGGTTTTCCATATTATGGTGCCAGATTGCAAGGTCATTACGCCCATTCGTGACATGAAATTATCCCGTGAAGCCGAGATTGATTATCTCAAAGCCAAAGGCGTCGTGCGTGACTGGACAAAATCAACGTATTCTATCAATAAAGGACTTTGGGGAACGTCGGTTGGTGGCAAAGAAACCTTGACTTCCAACGGATATTTGCCAGAATCGGCTTGGCCAACCCAAGTAACCAAGACGGGAGAAGAAACGGTGAAATTGCATTTTGAAAAAGGGCAATTAGTGGGCATTAATGGAGAAATATCTTCGCCCGTTGCTGCTATTCGTAAGTTGTCGGACATTGCGGGTGCTTATGGCGTTGGTCGTGATATTCACGTGGGCGATACCATTATTGGCATCAAAGGTCGGGTTGGTTTTGAAGCCGCCGCCCCTTTGTTGATTATCAAGGCTCACCATTTATTGGAAAAACATACGCTTACGAAGCAACAATTATACTGGAAACAGACTTTGGGTGAAACTTATGGAACAATGCTCCACGAAGGGCAATTCTTAGAACCCGTAATGCGTAATTTTGAAACGTTTTTGGCTGATACTCAGGCAAACGTAACCGGAACGGTGGATATTCATTTGGCACCTTATCGTTATCAAATGATTGGTATTGAATCAAAATACGATTTGATGTCGTCCATTTTTGGCACTTACGGAGAGATGAATAACTCGTGGTCGGGTGATGATGTAAGAGGCTTCTCGAAGATAGTTTCTAATCAGACGATGATTCATCGGAAGGTGACGGCGTATGCTGGGAAGTAGGGAATTTGTCTGGGCGACCCCGTCTGAATTTGGATTGCGAAACGTAGCACCGTGTGGGATTTACGGATTTTTTGGATTTTCGTACTCAAATTTTATTCCAAAAAATTCTTTAATCTGACGAATCCAAGTTCAGACGGAAAGAGTAAGTGAATTATTTGTACCTTTATCTATCAAAAATAAATTTAAAAGCAATGACTACTGCAATAAATGCTTATGATAGCTTAGCCGATTTTATGGCTTCTCTCGACCCTGTGAAGGTATTGGGTTTTCATGCTCCCAAGAACATTCAAGAACGGGTCGAAGAGCTTTTGGAAAGGCAACAAGAATCTCCTTTAGCGTTTTCAGAAAAAGAAGAATTGGAGCATTATATGATTTTAGAACATATTGTTAGGCTTGCCAAATCTCGGGCAAGGTTGCAAATTTCTGAAAAGTAAAGATGAGTCAAAAAATACCCGAAGCATTACGCAGAGAAGTAGCATCTCGTGCGAAATATCATTGTGAATATTGTCGTAGATTAGAAACAGACTCATTTATTCGTTACCAAACTGACCATATCATCAGTAGAAAACATGGAGGATTGACAGTCTTAGAAAATTTAGCCCATTCTTGTCCAATTTGTAATAATGCCAAAGGAAGTGATTTATCCACCGTCCTTGATGGCGAAAATATGATCAGATTATTTCATCCACGAAAAGACAATTGGTTTGAGCATTTTGGAATCGAAGACGGTTTCTTAATTCCAATAACGGATATTGGGGCGGCGACTATCAAATTACTGAAACTCAATGATTTTGAACGAGTTTTGGAAAGGATAGATTTGATTAAAGCTGGATTCTATCCATAGAATTTAAAAAATGAAAAAAATAAAAATAGGAATAATAGGCGGTGCAGGATATACAGGAGGCGAATTACTCAGAATCCTTATCCATCACCCCGAAGCAGAAATTGTTTACGTAAATTCAAAATCGCAAGCAGGAAAACCCGTTTACAGTACGCATACTGATTTATTGGGCGATACAGATTTAACTTTTTCGGACGAATTAAATACCGATGTCGATGTTATTTTTCTTTGCTCAGGACACGGTGAATCTAAGAAATTTTTAGTAGCACATCCCGAATTTAAGTCTGTTAAAATCGTTGATTTAAGTACTGATTTCCGTGACCAATCCGAAGGCTTTGTGTATGGTTTGGCAGAATTGCAACGGGATAAAATCAGAGCGGCAAATCACGTGGCAAATCCCGGTTGTTTTGCTACTTCCATTGAATTGGCTTTGTTGCCTTTGGCTTCGTCGGGTTTGATTCATGACGATGTTCACGTTTCGGCAGTTACGGGTTCTACGGGGGCGGGACAAAGTCTTTCACCAACGGGGCATTTTTCCTGGCGAAGCAATAATATTTCAATTTACAAAGCCTTCAATCATCAGCATCTAACGGAAATTGGTATGGTCATTTCTTCTTTTCAAGGAGCAAAACCAACGGTCAATTTTATTCCGTATCGTGGCACTTTCACCCGTGGAATTATGGCGAATGTTTATACCAAATTCGCTGGAACGTTGGAGGAAGCCAAAGTACTTTACCGAAACTATTACGACGAACATCCCTTTACCCACATAAGCGATTTACCTGTGGATGTAAAACAAGTAGTTAATACCAATAAATGTTTAATTTCTTTGGAAGTTCACGAAGGTAATTTGTTGATAACCAGTGTAATAGATAATCTCACCAAAGGAGCCTCGGGACAAGCGGTTCAGAATATGAACTTGATGTTTGGCTTGGAAGAAACAATAGGTTTGAGGTTGAAATCGGTTGGAATGTAACGAATTTATAAGTATTTTTGATTTAAAAAATAAAGTTATGAAAGGAATAAATTATCTTACAAATGATAAAGGGATGAAAACTGCTCTTGTTGTTGACCTTAAATTCTACAAAAATCATGTAGAAGATTTCTTAGATGGAATTAAAGCAGAAGCCAACCGTCAAGAAGAGACAATACCACTCAGAGAAGCTATAAAACTGCGTAGAGAAAATGCCAAAATATAATGTTGAAATCTCCAAGACATCCTCCAAAGTACTTAATAAACTCCCGAATAAGATTGCAGAAAAGATAGAAAACGCTTTACTCAAATTAGAAGAGAATTCTCGTCCAGCGGGTAGTAAACAATTATCAGGTTTTAAAGATTGATATCGCCTCAGAATAGGCGATTATAGGGCTATATATTCTATTGAAGACGAAATAGTGACTATCATTGTACTTGATATAGGACATCGAAAAGAAATTTATGATTAATTTGAAAGAGGTATAAGCCACTTTTAAACCCCACAAAATGCAAAAACCTTTAACATTAATTTTATTACTCAACTCACTAATTTTCAATTGTTTAGCACAAGAAAAAAAACCATACAGTCGCAAGGGAGAATATTATTTTTTCTGGGGCTATAACCGTTCGGAATACGCAAAATCTGACATTACTTTTAAAGGAGTGGGTTATGATTTCACGCTTAAAAATGTAGTGGCGAATGATTTACCCATTCCATTCAGTACGGAAGAATATTTTGATATCACTCGCTTGTCAATTCCGCAATATAACTTTCGGGTTGGTTATTTTATCAATGACCATTGGGCGATTTCAATTGGCTCCGACCACATGAAATATGTTATGG
Source organism: Arcicella sp. (assembly GCA_040403275.1). Taxonomy (GTDB): domain Bacteria; phylum Bacteroidota; class Bacteroidia; order Cytophagales; family Spirosomataceae; genus Arcicella. The sequence continues at coordinate 3,957 of JBBAKZ010000256.1, forward strand.
TCAACGAACAATTATCGACCATTTCTGGACACATTTCAGCCCAAGATTCTAATCCGTCAATTGATGTAAATGCCATTAATCATGCCTACGTTGGGGATTTTAATGACAAACCTTTTGTCATTGCCAAAGATTTTTTGACCTATGAACATACGGATGGTTTCAATTATTTTCACGTTGAATTAGACCGCTACGACCGTATTTGGAAGGCAAAAAATAAGATTCAAGGCATAGATTGGCTCGTAGGTTTGGGCGCAGGAACGTTAATTCCACGGTCGGATGTAAAACTTTTTGGCGTTGGTATCAATAACCACTTCAATTTTGCGGGTTACGGACTTTCAGCCAAAACTGGCCTCCGCTTTGATTTATCCCGAAGGTTTTTCTTCCAAACGGATTTTATGGCAGGATTTGTCCGTTTGAGTAATGTTCACACCACTGGCAGAAACGACATCGACTATGCCCAACAAAGTATCTGGTTCGGTCAATTTTATGGGGCATTGGGGTACAAATTTGGTAGACATCGAGTGAAGTAATTTTGGCTAATGGCTAATGGCTATTTGCTTTTAGCATGGCAGGCTCGCTCAGAAATTCAAAAAAATATTTAAAATGCTAATAGCCAAAAGCTAATAGCCAACAGCAATCAATGAATCTTTTTAATGTATATCCGCTTTACGATATCACGCCTGTAAAAGCGCTTGGAAGCAAATTATGGGATAAAAATGGTGTCGAATATCTTGACCTTTACGGTGGTCATGCCGTTATTTCTATTGGACATTCGCATCCGCACTACGTTCAGAAATTAACTGAACAATTGAACAATATCGGGTTTTATTCAAACTCAGTAAATATTCCAATTCAGCAAGAATTAGCCACCAAATTGGGCGAACTTGCTGGTTATGAAGATTACGAATTGTTCCTTTGCAATTCGGGAGCGGAAGCTAATGAAAACGCTTTGAAAT
>JBBAKZ010000257.1:0-4861 GCA_040403275.1 Arcicella sp.
TGTACATTTATTTACATTCAAGTACCACAGGCTTTAGCCTGTGATACATTTGATAACAAGACTCAGGATTTAGCCGATGATAAATTTGGATACTTAGACTCAGGCTAAAGCCTGCTGTACATTTATTTACATTCAAGTACCACAGGCTTTAGCCTGTGATACATTTGATACCAAGAATCAGGCTAAAGCCTGTGGCACATTTCTACAAAACCTCAAAAACCCGCTCCATACTCACGGCAAACCCAATTTTCTCACGGAGTTCTGAGATTTTTACTCTCTCTTGTTCCATAGAATCACGGTGACGAATGGTTACGGTTTCGTCTTCCATGGTTTGATAATCTACCGCAATACAATAGGGAGTTCCAATTAAATCTTGACGAGTATAACGCTTTCCAATTGCTCCGCCGTCATCGTAAGTTACATTAAATGAGCGTTTTAAGGCATGATAAATATCTTGTGCTTTTTCGGCTAAACCATCTTTTTTCACCAAAGGCAAGACGGCAGCTTTGATTGGAGCAACCGTCGGGTGGAATTTCAAATACGTTCTTTTTTTCTCCGTTGCTCCGGGGCGGCCATCCGCTTCACCCGTTGTTTCTTCGGTATAAGCATTACACAAAATGGCTAAGAAAAGACGATCAGCACCCACGGATGTTTCGACTACGTAAGGAATATAATTGCCAAAAGGTTTGCCATTTTCGTCTAAATCAGCATCAAAATATTGTTGCTTTTTCTTCGATAAAGTTTGGTGAGCCGTTAAATCAAAGTCGGTCCGTGAGTGAATTCCTTCCATTTCTTTAAATCCGAAAGGAAATTTATATTCAATATCAACGGCTGCGTTAGCATAATGAGCCAATTTCTCGTGGTCGTGAAATTTTAAATTTTCAGCCGGTAAACCAATGGCTTGGTGGAATTTCAAACGAGTTTCTTTCCATTTATTATACCATTCCATTTCAGTGCCAGGGCGAACAAAAAATTGCATTTCCATTTGTTCAAATTCACGCATTCGGAAGATGAAGTTACGAGCCACAATTTCGTTACGAAATGCTTTACCAATCTGAGCAATTCCGAAAGGCACCTTCATTCGTCCCGATTTTTGAACGTTTAGAAAATTCACAAAAATACCTTGTGCCGTTTCTGGACGAAGGTAAATTAATGAAGCATCTTCTGAAACCGCCCCCACTTGGGTAGAGAACATTAGATTAAACTGACGAACTTCCGTCCAGTTTGCCGTATTTGAAATCGGACATTTGATGCCTTCGTCCAAAATAATTTGGCGTAAACCCGACATATCATTGGCAGTCATTGCCGCCGCCATTGCTTCCAATAAGGCTTTTCCTTTTTCTGGAGAACCTTCGGCATCGTATTGTTCAGCCTTAGCTTCCAATAATTGATCGGCACGGTAACGCTTTTTTGAATCCTTGTTGTCAATCATCGGGTCGTTGAACGAATCCACATGACCAGACGCTTTCCACGTGAGCGGGTGCATAAAGATAGACGCATCAATACCCACAACATTATCGTTGAGCATTGTCATGGCTTTCCACCAGAGTGATTTGAGGTTATTTTTGAGTTCTACGCCATTTTGTCCGTAGTCATAAACGGCTTGGAGTCCGTCATAAATCTCAGAAGAAGGAAACACAAAGCCATATTCTTTGGCGTGCGAAATAATGTCTTTTAACGTGGATGCGGTATCTTGTTGTTTTTGCTCTGCCATTGTTATTTGGTTGTCAATTATCAGTAAACAGCAGTTTGTTAAAAGTTATTAAGTACAAATTTTATTATTATTGACCGATAACTGTTTACTGCTAACTGTCTGCAAAGTTAGCTTTTTTGACTCAAATTGTCTGTTTTCAGGTACAGAATAATAATGGCAAAGGTTATAAAGTGTATCTTTGTTGCCAATATTACCTTTGTATATATGACCAAATTCCTAATCCTCCGCTTTTCATCCATTGGTGATATTGTCCTGACAACACCCGTTATTCGTTGTTTGAAGCAACAATATCCCGAGGCTGAAGTACATTACGTTACCAAAAAATCGTACAAAACGATACTCGAAAATAATCCATACCTTGATAAGGTTTTTACGTTGGAAAAAAGTCTGAATAATTTGGTAAAGCAATTAAAATCAGAAGATTATGATCACGTGATAGATTTACACAATAACCTCAGAACGAGGATTATCAAGTTTCGTTTGGGCGTAAAATCGTTTAGTTTTGATAAATTGAATTTTCAGAAATGGATTTTGGTTAAATTCAAGAAAGACCTCATGCCGAAAGTCCATATTGTGGACCGATACATGAAAACGGTGGAATCGTTGGGCCTGAAAAATGACAATCGAGGCTTAGATTATTTTATACCCGAAAAGGATGAAGTGCCTTTGAATTGGTTACCCGAAAATTTCAGCAACGGTTATGCCGTTTATGCCATTGGTGGACAACACGAAACGAAGAAATTGCCCTTGCACAAAATGGTGGAGCTTTGCCAAACGATTCATTTGCCTTTGGTTTTGGTGGGAGGAAAAGAAGATTTCGAGATGGGAGAAAAATTGCTTTCAGAAATTAAGGCCTCAACTCCGAACATCGAGTATCGAACCTCGAACATCTTTAATGCCTGTGGAAAAATGAACTTAAATCAATCCGCTTCGATTATTCAAAAAGCCGCAATTGTCTATACTCACGACACCGGTATGATGCACGTAGCTGCTGCTTTGAAAAAAAAGGTAATTTCTATCTGGGGAAATACCGTTCCTGCGTTTGGAATGTATCCGTATCAAACTGAATATGAAGTAATTGAGAACAAAAAATTAAATTGTCGTCCGTGTTCTAAAATTGGGTATGGTAAATGCCCGTTGGGTCATTTTAAGTGTATGAATGAGTTAAATTTTTCGTAAATTTATAGTAACATGGCAAAAGATAAATACCACGATTTAGTTAAAGAATCTCTTATTAATGACGGCTGGATTATAACTCACGATCCATACAAAATTATGTTGGGTAAAAGGCGTGGTTACATTGATTTAGGTTCAGAAAAAGGAGTTATTGCAGCGGAGAAAGAAACAGAAAAAATAGCCGTGGAGGTTAAAAGTTTTTTGGGTTCATCAGATTTGGATGATTTTGAAGATGCTCTTGGTCAATTTTTGATTTATTGGAAAGCTTTAAAAACAAAAGAGCCTCATAGAACATTGTATCTTGCAGTACCTGCTGGTTTCTATGAAAGATTTTTTGATGATGTTTTCTTTGTAGAAACTGCGAAAGATTTTGATGTAAAAATGATAGTGTATAACGAAGATAAACCTCAAATTGAACAATGGATAAAGTAGAAAAATATAAAAAAATTGTCCGAAATTTTATCGAAGAAGTTTATAGTTGGGGCGGAGAATACGAAGACAATGGTGTTGAAAATCAGCTTATTACCGATGATGAACATGGGCATTATATCTATTCGGGTGTTGGCTGGGAGAAAAACGTTACCAAATGGTTTTATGCAAATTTTATTCATGTAGATGTAAAACTTGATGGAAAAGTTTGGATTCAACACGATGGTACAGATTTAAAAATTGCCAAGAGACTTGTTACGGAAGGTGTTGACCAAAGTGATATTGTGATAGGTTTTCATCCACCTCAATCGAGGACGTAGAAATAACAATAATAATGAACAAAAAAATAAACATAGGCTTAGTCCAAATGTCATGTACTGCTGATGTACTGGCAAATATGCAAAAAGCGATTGCGGGAATTCGTGAGGCGGCTCGAAAAGGAGCAAATATTGTTTGTCTCCAAGAATTATTTCCTTCACTATATTTTTGTGACGTGGAAGACCACGAAAATTTTAAATTAGCCGAAGCCATTCCCGGTCCTTCAACCGATACGCTTTCTGCCGTTGCTAAAGAATTGGGCGTGGTAATTATTGCTTCTCTCTTTGAAAAACGTGCCGCAGGTTTATACCACAACACCACAGCCGTCTTGGATGCTGACGGAACGTATTTAGGAAAATACCGAAAAATGCACATTCCCGATGATCCTGGATATTACGAGAAGTTTTATTTTACGCCGGGCGACGCTTCGCCGGGCGACGCTTCGCCAGGAGGTTCGGGTTATAAAGTTTTTCAAACCAAATTTGCCAAAATTGGCGTATTAATTTGTTGGGACCAATGGTATCCAGAAGCATCAAGAATTACGGCTTTGATGGGTGCTGAAGTACTTTTTTATCCAACGGCCATTGGTTGGGACACGACTGAAACCGATTCAAGTATTAATCGAGAACAGTATGCTGCTTGGCAAACCATTCAGCGTTCGCACGCTGTGGCCAATGGCGTACACGTAGTAACGGTCAACCGAGTTGGACGTGAAGCTGAGCAACAATTCTGGGGTGGAAGTTTCGTGGCAAATCCTTTTGGAACGCTTTTATATTTAGGTTCGCACGATCAAGAAGAGGTTCACGTTCAGGAAATAGATTTAGAAAAAACTGAATATTACCGTTCAACTTGGCCTTTTTTACGAGATAGACGAATTGATAGTTACCAGCCAATTACGAAACGATTTATTGACTAATAACTTCCTTAGATATGAGGTTATGAGTGACTTCATATTTAAATTACTGTATTTATACCTAAAATTGCAAATCTAATAATATCTAAAATCCCCTCTCTCATCGGCACAAATACTGTATTGGTCGAAAATATTCATAATCCAAGAGACACAAATGCCATATTTGTGTTGTATTCTTGTCATTCAGTCATATTTATGCATTTTTCCACTTATCTAAACAACAGCCCATTTGTACTATTTTAATTTTGTTGGCATATAAATTGGAATAATTTTGATAAATATTTCCAATAATTTAATCTTAAATAACACGT
>JBBAKZ010000258.1:0-4829 GCA_040403275.1 Arcicella sp.
CCACATCCAGTTATGTCAAGCCAAGTACGTGGCCCGTCCCCATCGCTTGAAAATTCGAATTCCCTTTCACTATTCGGCCATTGCTTGAAATAAAATAACGGATGTACGTGTTCTTGTTTATTTGGCAAAGAATTTGACGTCAAAATGCTTTATTTGTAAATGCAGGCACAAGACTTTTTCCTTCCAATGCTTGAATTTCATTCCCATTTAATTGCTTTGGATATGCCACTCCAGTGATTGCCAAACAAGTAGCCATGATGTCAATTAAATGAGAAGGTTGCGTTCTTAATTGTCCTTTTGCTGCAATACCTTTAGGCCAATGAACAATCAAAGGCGAGGCAATTCCGCCTTCGTGGGTATATTGCTTATAACTTCTGAAAGGCGTATTTGACACATTTGCCCATTCTTCACCATAAGTTGACCATGAATTAGCATCACCTGGCATTACGCCCCTGCCACTTTGTACGAATCTTCCATCACGGGTATATTCAGGTTTTTTATCTCTGAAATTAGCATTTTGTGGTGTTGGCTTCAACACTTTTTGTGCCTCTGTAAGTGGTTTTGCTGGTTTATCCGTCTCGACTGGTTCGGCACAACCGCCGTTGTCGTGCATATAAAAGATAATTGTGTTCTCTAATTCGCCTTTCTTTTCGAGGGCCGTAATTATTTTGCCAATGCCTTCGTCCATAATGTCCACCATGGCGGCATACACTTCCATTCGTTTTACCTGCCAATCTTTTAGTGGTTCATCTTTCCAAGCAGGTACATCAACACCACGGTCGGTTAGCACACATTTATCACTGATAATTCCTAATTTTTTGAGTTTGTTAAATCTTTGCTCTCGCATCACATCCCAACCTTTATCATAAAAACCTTTGTATTTTTTTACATCGTTTTCTGGGGCATGAAGTGGCCAATGAGCGGCCGTATAGGCCACATAAAAGAAAAAAGGTTGCTTTTTTGGATGTTCTTGAATGAATTTTACCGTGGTATCGCTGATCGCTCGGGTATAATAAAAGTCTTTGTGAGGAGCAACGAAAGTATTATTGCTAATCAAAGTGCCAGGATCATAATAACTGCCTGAGCCGTTGAGCGTACCGAAATAACGCTGAAAACCACGCTGTAAAGGCCAATTACTTTTATCACCGTTTGGTTTCATGTCTTTGGCTACGTGCCATTTACCTGTCATGTAGGTTGCATAGCCTGCTTTTTTAAAAACCTCAGCCATCGTGACAGCATTTTTACTCAAATCGTCCGTATAGCCTTCTTCGCTATAGTTTTCCGAAGAAAGATGCCCCATGCCTGCTTGATGCGGATACAAGCCCGTGAGCAAAGCCGCCCGTGTAGGACTGCAACGAGCCGTATTATAAAAGCTAGTGAAACGTAAGCCATTGGCTGCTAATCGGTCGATATTTGGTGTTTTGATTTCTGAGCCAAAACACCCAATATCAGAGTAACCCATGTCATCGGTAAGAATGACAATGACATTTGGCTTCTTAGTCTGAGTATTTATGGCTGAATATTCAAACAAAAGGCAAGTTAGGACAAAGAAAAAGGAGAATTTTTTAGGGTTCATTTTTATATTCATGGAAATGAAATTAAAATTAAAGTTATTTATCTGCTACACATCGAAAACCCAAATGTTCCATACCCGAATCGGGCGAACTTTTCATTCGAGCTGCAACCCTATAACCACTACAATAAGATTCATTACAGAGAAATGATCCGCCACGCATAGTTCTTTTGGGTACCGTCGGTTCGTCCGGGTCGTAGCTGCTTTTGGGTCCTTTGGGGTTTTCAATCACCTTGATATTTGCTATTTGCTCATAATAATCGTGGTGATATAAATCGGCACACCATTCCCAGACATTACCGGCCATATCATACAAACCGTAGCCATTTGCGGCAAAGGATTTTATGGGTGAAGCACCATAAAAGCCATCCTTCGTATCATTTTTATACGGAAAACTACCTTCCCAATAATTACATTTGTTTTTGCCGTGTTCTACGTTTTCATTTCCCCAAGCATAGACATTATTTTTAAGATTTCCTCTGGCGGCAAATTCCCATTCAGCCTCTGTCGGTAAGCGTTTGCCAGCCCATTGGCAATAAGCCATGGCATCGTCCCAACTAATATGGACTACTGGAAATTTATCTTTGCCCTTTATGCTACTATTTGGGCCTTTTGGGTGTTTCCAATCTGCCCCGTGCGTCCATTGCCACCATTGGCTATAATCTTGCAGATTTACGGCACTTTGAGTAGGCACAAAAACCAATGAGGCCGCTTTAAGCATTTCAGGTTTTGGCTTTGGGGTATTAGGTGGCAAAGTGGCTTTGATTTCTTCCCAGTTTACATCTTTTTCGGCGGTGGTTATATAGCCTGTGGCTTTTACAAATGCAGTAAATTGTTCATTGGTTACTTCGGTAATATCCATAAAGAAGCCATTGAGTTTTACTTGGTGTTTGGGCAATTCGTCCCTTCTACCTTGCTCATTATCAGCTCCCATTTCAAAAACTCCGCCTTCTATCCAGACCATACCTTCGTGTTTTTGAGCCATGTTTTTAATAGTAGAATCTACACTACTATTTTTTGTAGCAAATCGACTTGGTATTTTTGAAGTACAACATGTCATGGCTTCCGCTTTCTTCTTTTCATTATATTTATAAAAAGAAAAAGCCGCTACACTTGCTATTGCTCCTGTTAATAAAACCCATTTTAAGTTTTTCATTTTCTTTATTTTTTCATCCAATTAACGCCAACATCTCTTTTGCTTACAATTTTTGAAACATCAAATGCCATGATTTCTTTCTCTGAAAGTTTAATGTCATGAACGAGCAAGCGTTGATTAATTGCATCGATTACAGATTTGTTAGCTAATTGTTTTCCAAAGTAAAAACCATCTTTTAAAACCAAATCCTTTGTTTTTACTTCTAAAAAGCCTTTTACTGATATCGCTCCATTGGTATAAAAGTTATCAGTTAAAGTATAAGTCGATGTTGGGTCTTCAATTATAATAGGTTCAAGGTGTTTTCCAATAGTATTTACGACGGTATTTCCTACCAACAAAACATTTTTTGGAGCAACCAATGGTTTGCCTTTATTTTTATTTCCTACGCCAATTTTTATGGCTGCACCAACCGAATTAACGATTGTATTATAGGCCACAATGGCATTATCGGCAGGATAATATTCATTTAAAGCCGAGTTTTCTAAACCTGACATGACTGTTATTGGTGATTTCATGTCTTTGTCACTACCTTCGAGATTCTCTACGTAATTATTAAAAAAAGTATTGTTGGGATTGATAACTCTCAGTCCTGCACTTTCTTTTCTGCCTGCCTTACCGTTGATATAATTGCCATATACAAAACACTTTTGTCCGTGTCTGATTACCATACCGCCATCATTTCCAACGAATGTATTGAAGCGATAAATATTGTCCCAGCTTTTATTACTTACTACTTCTGTTTCGATGCGTTCGTCTTCAAAATAATTATATTCTATGATATTAAAACCGTGCGAAAAAGAAGTTGTACTTGTTCCCACTCTGATTTGTTCACCACCGTTTTCTGAAAAAGTACGATAACCAAAATAATTATGATGTATATGATGATGTGCTGAAGGAGCTACATCCGAGCCTGGGACATAGCCTTTTTCTTGTTTGTATTCTACAACAAGCGTTGGCCCTTTATTGGTTTTCCCAGAAAAATAGCAATGCTGAACTTCATTGTACGTCCCTACCAAATTGACATAATAATTGGTTTTTCCCGTTGATTCAGTATGAGTATAGTTTATAATGGCACAATTACTAATTTTTGAATGATGTGCTTCTTTACTTCCAATGGCAAAACTAAAGACGTGTTCTTTATCTTCTAGGGTACATTTTCCTTCAAACAAAAAACCTTCCACGTGTAAATAATTACCACTTAAAAGAAGCTGAGAATTGCCTGAAAATGAAACTTTTCCAGCCGTTTGAGCTTTCAAAACGATTGGTTTTTCAGCCGTGCCATTTCCTTTAAAATTTATTTTTATGTCCTCATAGTTACCATCTTTCCAAACAATAACATCACCCGCATTTGACTTTGACAAAGCAGTTTCAAATTCGTTTAAATTGTTTACTATGAATTCGGTTGCGTTTGCTTGAAGACAATGAAAAAATAAAATGAATATCAAAAGTTTTTTGTTCATTTTTGGTTCGTTTTGAAGAAAGCCAACATTTTAGCATTCATATCCTTTTCAATGATAGCATATTTTTTATCCTTCACCACGTTTACTTTCTCTAATGGGTCTTTTTCATAGTCGTATAGTTCGGCTGCATATACTTTTTGAGGTGAAAATGGCTCTTTGCTCGTAAAGTCACTCATCCAAAGGACATACCGATACTTTTCGGTTCGCATGGCATAGCCCATCAATTTATTTGTGGCATAACCCAAATTTTTCTGTTCTTCTTTTTTCAATTTTCGAGGATATTGACTTACCGAAAAGTCTTTTACTTTCGCTTTGTTATTGACCATAATGGGCTTTAAACTTTTGCCATCTAAAAAAGTAGGAACGGGCGTACCTGCCAAATCACATATCGTCGGAAAAATGTCTAAATGTTCCGTCTGAGCACTTGTTTTTCCCGATTTTATTCCCGGTGCGGCAATGATGAGTGGAGCTCTGGTTGCTTGTTCAAAATTGGTATGTTTTTCCCATAAATCATGGTCGCCTAAATGCCAACCATGGTCGCCCCAAAGTACAATCACCGTGTTGTTTAATGTCCCTAATGAATCAAGCGTATTTAAGAGGATTCCTACTTGGGCATCCATATAAGAAACCGCAGCATAGT
>JBBAKZ010000259.1:0-4827 GCA_040403275.1 Arcicella sp.
CTTTCCTTTGTTCGATGATTTTGGGCGTTGTTTTACCTGTTATCAATCTCAAAATTGGCTCATCTCCCTTTTTAATGTTGCAGGAAGCCATGCCCAATCTACCAGTTTGGCAAATGAAACCCGATTTTATTGCCGAAGATGGAAACGGACTGAATCCTTTGCTTCAAAACTATTGGATGGTAATTCACCCACCAACGCTTTTCTTGGGTTTTGCTACGACTTTAATTCCTTTCGCCTATGCAATGGCTGGTTTGTGGAGACGTGAATTTACCGCTTGGATTCGTCCTGCTTTACCTTGGGCTTTGTTTTCGGGCTTGGTTTTGGGTGTAGGAATTATTATGGGTGGCTATTGGGCTTACGAAACCCTCAATTTTGGTGGATATTGGAACTGGGATCCCGTTGAAAATGCCTCATTTGTGCCGTGGTTGGTTTTAGTAGCGGCTTATCATTGCATGATTATTTACAAAACGAATCAAACTGCTTTGGGAACTTCGTTTATTTTGGTAATTGCCACTTTTATTTTGGTTTTATACTCGACTTTTTTAAATAGAAGTGGTGTGTTGGGTGATGCTTCAGTTCACTCTTTCACGGATTTAGGACTTTCGGGACAACTACTGATTTACTTATTTTTCTTCCTAATTTCCGCCATTACTTTGTTGATTTTCAGATGGAAAGAGATTCCAAAAGATGAGAAAGAAGTATCCACTTACAGTCGTGAATTCTGGATTTTTATGGGTGCAACCACGCTATGTTTATCTGCTTTTCAAATCATTGCTGCTACTTCCTTACCCGTTTATAATAAAATAGTAGAAGCCTTAGGATTCGTCTCAAAACTTGCTCCTCCTGCCGATGCAGCTACGTATTATTCTAAATTTCAATTATGGTTTGGCGTAGGAATTGCTGTGTTTTCAGGAATTGGACAATCATTTTGGTGGAAAAAAATTAAAAAAGAAAATTTTGCAAAATTCTTTCTCACGCCATTATTAATTAGTCTGGTTTTGACCTTCGTAGTTATTTTCTTTACCACAAAAACCCAAACGGGCGACTTCTTTGAATCGCCAACTTATATTGTTTTGTTGTTTGCTGGAATCTTCTCAATCTTGTCGAATGGCTCAATTTTGATGGATATTTTTAAAGGAAATTATAAACTTTCGGGCGGAGCCGTTACGCACATTGGCGTGGCAATGATGTTATTAGGAATCTTATTTTCATCGGGATATTCAAAGATTGTATCGATGAATGAGAGTGATATGAAAATCTTTAATGTGAAAGATTTGGATGCTAAAAATGCCAATGCCAACAAAGAACACATTGCTTTGTGGTTGAACACACCACAGCAAATGGACAATTACATGCTTACGTACAAAGGAGTGCGAGTAGAAGGGCGAGAATTGCCTGAATTTTTGCGTCCAGAGCAAGTGGAAATTATCGAAAATGACTTCCATGCTATTGCTTTGCAGGATATTGAACAGAAAGGGAAAAAATATTATTCAAAAGGCGATACTTTACCCGTTTTTCCAGAAAATAAATATTACGAGATAGATTTTAGAGATAAGGAAGGAAGAGTAACGACACTTTTTCCCCGTTTTCAGATTAATAAAAAAATGGGAAATTCGGTCTCTCCTGCGCTCAAACGCAATCTTGGCAGAGATTTATACACCTACGTTGCCCAAGCGCCCGACTTAGATCAACGAGAATGGAGCAAAACCGAAAATTATACCATTGCCGTAAAAGATACTTTCTTTTTGAATGATTACGTAGCAGTTCTCGACAATGTGTCTCGTGTAGATACTTTTGAAGGCAAATCTTTAGGACCCAATAATGCGGCCGTTCAAGCAACCATAAAAGTAATGGGTAAAGAGTTTATTCAGCACGAAATAAAGCCCACTTTTGTCATTCGAGATGGCATGGTAGCCATGCCCCCCGTTGAAAATGACGAAGTAGGCGTTCGGGCAAAATTCACGAATATTGACCCAAAAACGGGCAAATTCGGTTTTGCGTTCAACACTACACAAAGAGATTACGTAGTGCTGAAAGCCATCGAAAAGCCTTTGATAAATTTACTTTGGATTGGCACGCTGATATTAATGGTTGGTTTTATCATGGCCATTATTAGGCGCTACCGGGAGTTTAAATTGATGCGGGATAAGGGGATGTAAAATCTGAGAAATTTGTGGAGACAAGGCAATAAATTCCTTTCTCTTTTTGTGTGTAGTTGGAAAGAAATCATACCACTTAGCAGTTTCAACAAACATTAAAAAAATTAGGGCTCTTTTAATATCATTTTTTTGCTGAAATATATTTGCTAAACAAAATCCTCCCAATTATCAAGTCCTGATTATTGGGAGGATTTATTTGAATAATTATTCCTCTTTTAATCTTTGAACCCATGATAAGCTTTCACAGCATCATAGTCCGAATAATCAATGGCTGCTTTACGACCGCCAGCGACAATACCAGGGATAATTACGTAGCGAATCTGCTGAGCTGATAAGGCATAATTGATAAGTATATCAATACGCCCAACGTAATATTTGGGAAAAACAGTATACGCAGTAGAGCCAATAGTTTGCGAGTATGGAATTGTAATAACTCTACCACTTTCACTCCAATAAACGTAAATTGCTCCTTTATCTAAAATATCTTGGGTTAATTTTACAGCAGTTAATGAGCCGATATAAGTTGTTCCGCTTCCGGTAAAGCTTACCCTCGTCCACGGAGAATAAATCACATTGGCGGTTCCCGTTGCTCCCGTGGCACCCGTTGCCCCAGTTGCGCCTGTGGCTCCCATCGGACCTGCAGGCCCAGCGGGTCCAACTTCACCTTTTTCAGCTTTACAAGCATCCATAAAATTAGTGGTAGAAATTACCACCAACATTGCTAAAAATTTTTTAAATGATTTTATTTACCATTAGTGTGAAAAATAAAGATTAGTTAACGTAATGTGTAAAGCCAATTCATTGAGCGGTAGTAAGGGACTATTTAAAAATAATGAATATCATATATTCTTGAGTATGTCGTAATATTAATGAGTTATTGGTCTTTATTTGTAACAAGCAAGCGCAAAAATTAATAACCTAAGTATAAGTGTACTTTTCTTTAAATTTTTCATAATCTTGTCTTTTAATTTTAAACATGAGATTTATTTACCTCCGAATTTGGGAATAAAACTAAATTGAGAAGTTTTAAAATGATAGAAGTTCTTATTTAACGGTATAATTTTTGAGTTTATGGTACTTTCCAAGTAACTTTCTGCCTAAATTTGTTTAAATTTTCAATTCAACCAATCAAACATGAAACGTAAAAATATTATTAGTCTTTCCGTGGCATTTGCCTTTTTGAGTTTGTCAATCACAGGTATTTTATTGTATATTAAACAAAAAGCACACGCCGTTGAGATTACCCATACCGTCTTTGGTTTAATATTCGTAGGCTTTGCTGTTTTCCACATTGTTAATAACTGGTCTTCAATTACGGGATATTCAAAAGAGAGAACCTCTGGAAAATTCAAAAAAGAATTCATCATTGCCTTCTTGGTTTTTGGTGTTGTATTAGCAGGTACAGCCTCCGAAATTCTTGAACCTGTAGCAGAGGCAGGTAAAATTTTTGCACCAAAAAGACCTAAACGTCCAGAAAATTTATCATTTGAAGAAGTAAAAACCAATCAAGAGTTAAAAGGAACGGCTTTGAGAATTTTGATAGAGAAAAACAAAGAAACTGAATTGCCAATTGTTGCTATTTGGGTTGAAGATGTTGACCATAAATTTGTAGAAAATCTCTACGTTCCTGGCAAAGAAGCCAAAATGCCCGAAAGCGAAGAAGAAGCCCGAGAAGGACATTTTGATATTTCGGACTTCAAACCAACTTCTTTAACGAAATGGCAAACCGTGGCAACTGTTAAAACGCCCCTTTCAGAAAAAGAAACACCCCATGAGAATTTCGTGGTCAATTCTAAAACCTCCGCAAAAGGCACTTTTTACGTAATGTTAGAAGTGAAAAGTAAAGGTAAATCCGAAGTATACGAATCCAAAGTTGACGAAACAATCGGTGGATTATCTAAATTAAAATCAACGGATCATAGCTTGATTAAGAGTGGATTAATAGAAATATTGTAGTTATTTCGTCTGAACTTAGATTCACCAGATTAAAGGATTTTTCGGATTGTTAATCGAATATCATCTTATAAATCTGGCGAATCCAAATTCAGACAATTTTTCCGTTTAAACTCCTACGAAATTCTAAAGGCGATAGTTCCGTCAATTTTTTAAAATATTTGGAAAAATACGATTGATCCGAGAAATTCAATTGATAGGCAATCTCGGAAATTCCCAAATCGGTGTAGGTCAAATATCGCTTAATTTCCATTACCATTCGGTCATTAATCAAATCCGTTGACGTGCGGCCCGTGACGTTTCTCACCGTCTCGCTAAGGTGATTGGGTGTTATCGTCAGCAAATCTGCATATTGTTTTACCGATAAGTTTTCTTGACATTTTTCTTCGATTAATTGCTTAAAACGCTTCACTAAAACCTTCCCTTTGTGTGCCGGTTCGTCAGTCATTCCGACGGGGTAAATCCGTTTACTTTGAATCAAAATTAAATCCAACAAAGCTCTAATAACTTCTTCATTATCAGCTAATTTGAGTTGATTTTCAGTAATTGCTTGTTGAAAAAGTTCGATAAAAGCTTGTCTTTCCGTCTCATTTTTTAAATAAAGTGGCGGTGTTTCTTGAGCCAAATTGTAGAAAAATGGCAACTCAAAAAGTTTGAATGGATTCGTTTTATTGAAGTGATAAAAAGCAGAGGTAAATAAAAAAATATATCCTTG
>JBBAKZ010000260.1:0-4821 GCA_040403275.1 Arcicella sp.
AACGTATGCTATCAAATAAACCAATTTCGAAAATATTGCGTGTTTTGATGATTTTGGGAACAATTTCCGTCAATTCAATTGCTCAACAATCCAAACCTTTAATTATCAAGGAAAATCAAAAAACTGCGGCATCAAAAGCCAAAGAAATTAGAGAAAAAGTGCCATTCAAGGTTGCCGATGGACTACAAGTGAGTTTATGGGCTTCCGATTCGCTCGCTCCCGACCCCATTTGTATGTCGATTGATGATTTAGGAAGAGTTTATTTAACACGTTCAAATCGTCAGAAAAATTCTGAATTTGATATTCGTGGACATCGTGATTGGATGATTGAATCCATCAGCTTCAAAACCGTTGAAGACAGAAGGGCATTTTTAAGGAAAACTTTTTCTGCAGAAAATAGTGCCAAAAACAGCTGGTTAAAGGATTTAAACAATGATGGAATTCATGATTGGCACGATTTGACCGTTGAAAAAGATGAAGTTTGGCGTTTGGAAGATAAAAATAACGATGGAATTGCCGATATTTCAACCCGAGTTCTCAATGATTTTAATGAGGAAATTTCGGATGTTGCGGGTGGTTTCTTAATCAGAAAAAAGGATGCTTTCGTCGGAATTGCGCCTGATTTGTGGCGTTTAAAAGATACGAACGGGGATGGCATCTACGATAAAAAAACATCAATTAGTCATGGATACGGCGTTCATATCGGTTTTGGCGGTCACGGAATGTCGGGAATTATTGAAGGACCAGACGGCAAAATTTACTGGAATATTGGTGATATCGGAGCAAATTTAACGTCTCCCGATGGCAAGAAATCGGTCAATCCCAATTCAGGAATTATCGCTCGTTCAAATCCAGATGGCAGTGATTTTGAGATTTTTGCAACAGGTTTACGCAATACCCACGAATTTGTTTTTGATGATTACGGCAATTTAATTTCTTCGGATAATGACGGTGACCATCCGGGCGAAAGTGAGCGTTTGGTTCATGTAGTGCAAGGTTCCGATGCAGGTTGGCGCTCAAATTGGCAATACGGAAAATATACCGACCCTAAAAACAACAAATACAACGTTTGGATGGATGAAAAACTGTTTAAACCCCGTTGGGAAGGTCAGGCGGCTTATATTATTCCGCCCATCATGAATTTTCACAATGGCCCAACGGGTATGGTTTATAACCCGGGAACGGCTTTGGGTTCCGTTTGGAAGAATAAATTTTTCTTAGTTGAATTTGTTGGAAATCCATCCCGTTCGCCAATCTGGTCGTTCGGTCTAAAACCAAAAGGTGCGAGTTTTGAATTAGACGGCGAAAAAAATATCTTGAATGGCATTTTACCAACCGGCATTAGATTTGGACCCGATGGCGCATTATACGTAGCCGACTGGATCAATGGTTGGGATGCCAAAGATTACGGAAGAGTTTGGAAATTGGATGTAACCAAAGAAAGCAATGATTTGGAAGCTATTCGACTGGAAACCAAACGTTTAATTCAATTAGATTATACCAAACAAACCACCGAAATGCTATATTCATTACTTTCAAATGTGGATATGCGTATTCGTCAAAAAGCACAATTTGAGTTAGTAAATCGTGGCGGTTTGGGTTTTCCCATGTTGAAAAAGGCAATTTTGCAGCGGGATAATCAATTAGCAAGGATTCATGGAATTTGGGGCCTTGGTCAATTAACCAGAACGAATAAAACATTAGCTCCAACGTTAATTGAATTATTGAAAGATAAAGATGCTGAAATAATTGCACAATCTGCCAAAATGTTGGGTGATGCAAAAATCACAACGGTCGGTAAAGATTTAATTCCATTGTTAAAAAATGAGCATCCGAGGGTAAAATTTTATGCGGCTGAGGCCATTGGCAAAATCGCTTTTCAAGGTGCCGTTCAACCCTTGATTGAAATGCTGAAAGCCAACAACGAGGAAGACCTGTACCTTCGACATGCGGCTGTGCTGGCTTTATCAAAAATTGGACAAGTTGAGCCGATGGTTGCCTTAGTAAAAAATCCAAGCAAAGCCTTGCGAACAGCAGCAGTCTTGGTATTACGAAAATTACAAAATACAAATATTGCGTTATTTTTGAATGATGATGATGAATATATTGTCACGGAAGCAGCGAGAGGAATAAATGATGACGCATCAATTGAAGCCGCTTTACCAGCCTTGGCAGCCACTTTAAAAGAAACACGATTTACGGCTGAACCACTCTTGCGCAGAGCAATCAATGCGGCATTAAGGGTTGGAGGTGATAAAGAATTGGATATATTAATTGCCTTTGCCTCAAGAACGGATATCAAAGACAACATAAAATCGGAAGCTTTGTTGACTTTGGGTTCATGGGTAAATCCTTCGGTTTTGGATAGGGTTGACGGTAGAAATAGAGGTAAAATTCAGCGGGATGCAGTAGCCATAAGAGCTAAAATTCAGCCACATCTGGCTAATTTTTTGAATGAAAAAAATCCTGAAACTCAAATTGCCGTGGCGGGATTAATCAGCGATTTAAACATGACACTCGCCAACGGAGGATTAGCAAAAATTTACGATGAAACCACTAATCCTAAAGTGAAATCGGCTATTTTGCCCGCATTAAACCGATTGAAATATCCAGAAATGGAGAATTATATTAAAAAAGGTTTGGAAGACAAAGAAGAAAGCGTGCGGTCAGTTTCGGTCAGTTTATTGAATGATAATAATGTGAGCAAAGAAAATTTACCAATACTTACCCATACAATTTTTACGCAAGGAGGCATCAAAGAACAACAACAATTATTGATGGTTTTGGGTAAAATGCAAGCTGATAAAACCAAAGTTATTTTCTCGGATTTAATCGAAAAGTTAAAAAATAAACAGCTTTCCCCAAGTCTATATTTAGAGTTGAACGAATCCATTGAAAAAACAGGTTTGGCTGATTTGAAAAGTAAAATTGCCAGTATTAAACCCGCAGATGCAGTTTCAGAAGATTATTCAGCCAGTCTTTTTGGAGGAAATAAAGAGGTTGGCAGAAATATTTTCAATTATAATTCAGTCGCACAGTGCGTGCGTTGTCATACCGCTGGAAATGCCTCAGATGGCGGTGCTGTTGGACCATCACTGAAAAAAATTGCCTCAATTCTAACTCGTGAGCAAATCTTAGAAGCTTTGGTTAATCCAAGTGCTAGATTATCGCCTGGCTATGGTTCGGTTTCCTTGAAGTTAACGGATGGACAAGAAGTTTTCGGAACGTTAGCTAAAGAAACCACCACCGAATTAACCATAACCACTTCAGACGCTGAACCTTTAGTAATTTCAGTAGCAAGAATTGCGAAGCGTGAAAATATGCCTTCAAGCATGCCACCGATGGGTAGTCTGTTGAGCAAAAGAGAAATTAGAGACGTAGTAGAATTTTTAAGTAATTTGAAATAATTATCATTTACCAAATAGCAAGAGGGATATGAAATTTAGATTTCATATCCCTCTTGCTATTTTAAGAGTCCCCAAAATTATTGGAGTAATTATTTATTTTATCGCTTTCCATTAAAAAAACTGAATGTTCCAAGGGCATAATCAGAAAGTGTTGAGCCGTGGGTTCCGCCTAAAGTGGTAATTAGAGTCACTTTCCCTCCTTTCGCCTTCATTGCCTTTTCTGCTGTTACAGAATTTGAATAAAAAACTTGTTGGTCGGCATCGCCATGATATAATTGCGTTTCCGTTTTGGGCGCCCAATCAAACACATCATTATCTTTTACGGCATCCAAAAATTTGGTATCCGTTCTGTCGTTTACGGCTTTTTTGAAAGTATCATTAATGGATAAATTAAAACTTACGTTTATGGTAGCATTGTTTCCCTTTGCCTGTACATCAGTGGCAAAAGGCTCTTTGAAATAAGTATTCATCAGTCTGTTTAAACCGTAAACACGATTGTAAGTTTGCGTTACCCAAATATATAATTGATTATATTCAGCAATCCCGTGAGTAGTATCGTTAAATAAATCCTTCATGAATTGAGATTTAATGTAGGCTCCTGCCCCACAGGATGAAGCCACCAAATTAAATTCTGTCGGAAATTGTTCTTCAATCTTTTTTTGCAAGGACATTGTCGCAAAACCACCTTGAGAATAGCCCGTAATCATTAATTTCTTATTCCAATTGATTTTTTCATTAGCCAAAAATTCTGAAGAAGCCCGAATCATATCCAAACTGGCTTGGGCTAAACTTTCACGGTGTTCGTAAGGATGAACTATGTTTTTTGAAACACCGTAACCAATATAATCTGGACAAGTAATAATGAAGCCATTTGAAGCAAAAATGGAAGCGATTGTATACGCCTCACTACTTGATTGATAATTTGAAGGGGCTTGTGCATCTGTTCTGATGGTACCATGTTGTTGGCTAATCATTGGAATTGTTTCGCCATTTACGATTGGAATTAATAAAGCACCCGAGGCCTCAATCTCCGTTCCGTCCGTATTTTTGGTTTTATAAACAATTTTATAAGCTTTAATATCATATTTTAGTAAGGCATTTACAAATAGTGTAACGGCCGGGCTACCAACGCCACCCGTAAATCCATTGGCTCTTGTTTGTAAAGAAGTTTTATCATACTGTCCTATTAATGAGCTACTTACTAGATATTTGTTACTTGGAATTGGGTCGGTTGTGGAAGAATTGCTACAACTATTGAGGAGAATAAATATTACCGGAAAAATAAGGTAATTAAAGTTGAAATTAAGTTTTCTTATCATGATGGTAAATAGTTAAATTTGAATAATTTCGATGAATACCTATAATAATCGATTAAATTTTTAACGCAAAAGTTCTCTAATTTAATATAACTAGA
>JBBAKZ010000261.1:0-4804 GCA_040403275.1 Arcicella sp.
TAATCATTTTCAATATTATCTCGTTGTTCAGGGTCAAAATATCCTTTAAATTTACCCAGACTCGAAACGGTGAAAATGTCTTGTGCTGATACAAATATTCTTGCTCGTGACAACTTAGCTTTTTCAGATATTTTTTGAGGAATTGTATAACCCAGTTGGATATTTTTGAGTCTGGCGTAACTCCCATCCAATAACCATTTATCGGCTACTAAATAGTTGTGTGTTCCACCCGTATAGGGGCGTGGATAGAGAGCATTGGGATTTTCGGGAGTCCAATAATCAGCATGGACGGCAAGGGCTTGTTTCCACGAAACCAATAAAGGAGCGATGGTTTCTCTTTCAGGTCTAAAAACTCGTTGTCCGACACCCTGAACGAATGCAGAAAAGTCAATTCCTTTCCACTGAAAACCTAGGCTTACCCCAAATTGATAACGAGGTTGAGTTGAACCGAGATAATACAAATCGCCAAAATCATTGGTATTTCCATTACCAATGGTCAATTTTCCATCTCCGTTTTTATCCATATATTTTACATCCCCAGCCCCAGTTCTATTATCTTGAAATGCC
This sequence comes from Arcicella sp., assembly GCA_040403275.1. Taxonomy (GTDB): domain Bacteria; phylum Bacteroidota; class Bacteroidia; order Cytophagales; family Spirosomataceae; genus Arcicella. The sequence continues at coordinate 568 of JBBAKZ010000261.1, forward strand.
CAAGCTTTCACTTCATCAGCAGTTTGGAAATATCCCTCAGTTTTATATCCAAAAATGCTGTTGGGTGGGTAGCCTTCGATGATATTATTGGTACCAGAATTGACGATATTTCGCCCAGCAAAGTTGACAACTGTGTTTTGAGTGTCAGAGAGATTAGCCGAGACATTATAAGAAAAATCTTTACCCGCTTTTCCTCGATAACGCAATTCCATTTCCCAACCCCAAGATTTTAACTCACCATTATTTTTTCGGGGCGTGCCAATTCCAATAACCGCTGGCAGGTTTTGTGGCGTGAGCATATTACGATTAAATTTTACGTAATAATCAGCACTGAGTTGAAGTTTATTTTTGAAAAAGCCCACGTCCAATCCTCCATTGCTGGTTTCAATAGTTTCCCAAGAAAGTGATTGTGAAGGAATTGAGCCTTGAAAAAGGTAGGAAGCACGTGAATCCCCTAATACTAAGGCAGAACTTCTGCTCAATTGACTTAGGTAGTCATAATTACCAATTCCTGTCCCCAAAGCACCGCCTAATGTACCCCAAGAACCTCTCAATTTTAATTCTGATAAAATTTTGTTTGATTTGGCAAACCATTTTTCTTGATGAATATTCCAACCCGCAGAAACAGATGGGAATAATTTAGTACGTAAACCTGGGGCTAATTTGGAGCTTTCATCGTATCTGAAGGTGGCTTCAATTAAATATTTTCCGTCATAATTGTAATTAAAACGTCCAAAAACCGACTGAAAGGCATTTGTACTGATAGATTGACTATTGGTTTTGGTTTTATCGTCGCCCAAATTTAGCGTGGGTAAATCGTTACTTACCAAGTTAGTCGCACCAGCCACCATGTTAGTAAAACGATATTCCTCCCACTGATAACCCGCAAAAAAAGCTAAGTGGTGTTTTTTAGCAATCTTTAAATCATAATTGGCTAAAAATTGAAGATTGGTATTTTTCGTTAATTCATCGGTAAGCGTGTAACCGTTCACCTGATTGATATAACTCAATACTTTTCCTCTTCCCCAAAGCGGAACGGTACGAGCAAAATTTTCTCTAAATCCTGTACGATATTGCGTTCCTATTACAGCACGCAAGGCTAGCCCTTTTATGAAATCTGCCGCTTTAAAAGTAAAAACACCATCAAAGAAATTACGGGTGTATTGGTTATAACCTCCCGCCTCTAATCTGCCATAAACCGTAGCTGCTGAACCCGCTCCATTGTATTGCCCATCGGGCGTGAAAAAGGGCGTTCGAGTTCGCAAACGATATATTTCATAAACCAATCCTTGACCATTTAGACTGCCAGATGCCGCATCGGTTTGGTCTTTTGTATAGGTTAGGCGAGTATCAATGGAGAATATTTTACTTAGTTGAGCCCCTAAATTAACCCTGAGGTTATAACGACTGTAACTATCAGGACCAATTTTGAAGATACCAGATTTGCCATAATACCCTCCCGAAATCAAAAAATTTAATTTCTCATTCCCACCCGATACACTTAGGTTGTGCGTACGCATTGAAGTATATTTATTAAGAATTTGGTCTCCCAAAGGAACTTGGTTGTAGAATAGCCAAGTGGTGGTATCGGCTGGGTTCACTACGTAAGGAATTCCATCGTTAATGCGTTGAATATCAACATCACTATACTCTGGACCACTTCCAGAATTGGCTCTTGCTAAATTTGAAAACTGGGCTTCCTCTAAAAGACTCATCCGCTTCGGTACATTCAACGTCCAATCAACGCCTTGCTGAGCCAAATAATCAACCCTGATTTTCCCTGCTTTTGCTTTTTTACTAGTAATCAAAATAACGCCACCTGCGGCCTGAGCACCATAAATAGAGGCAGCAGCGGCATCTTTTAACACGCTTATACTTTCAATATCATTTGGATTCATAGTTTGTAGCGTACTACTCGGAACAGAAACACCGTCCAAAACTACCAAAGGGTCAACGCTCCCGTTGGCAGTGGTTGCTCCCCTAATTTGAATACCAATTCCTTCCGCACCAGGTTGTCCATTTTGGCGAGTAATTGTTAAACCAGGACTTAATCCTTGCAAAGCCAATGCAACACTTCCCACGGGACGATTTTCAATTGCTTTGGCATCAATCGTGGAAACTGCACCCGTAAGATTAACCTTTTTTTGCGTTCCGTATCCAACCACTACCACTTCATCAAGCGAGGTATTTTCGGCAACAATCATCCTTACATCAATCTTTGAGCGATTGCCAACTATAATCGTTTGATTTTGATAGCCAATGAAACTGAAAACTAAAGTAGCATTTTCATTAGGTACGACCATTGAATACTCACCTTTGACGTTCGTGCTTGTACCTCTATTTGTTCCTTTTAAGGAAATATTTACCCCCGGGATTGGCGCCCCATTTTCATTATCTAACACAGTTCCAACAACCGAAATTGTGGTTGCTAATTCAATCTTCGAATCAACGTTAATCTCCTTATCAATGATTCCCACTTTTTTAACCTCCATATTTTTTGTCAAAATAATTTGGTTATTGCCTAAAATTTGGAAAGAAATATTTCGAGGAAGTAAAACCTTTTTTAAAATCTGTTCGACCGATTCATTTTTACATTCCAAGTTTAATACATCTTGTGACAATAAAACCTCTTTTTGGTAGGAGAAAGTCAAATCAACTTGCTTTTCTATACTATTCAGCAAAGATTTTATGCTTCCATTTTTGATGGAAATTGTAACGGGTTTCTTCAAATTTTCTTGCCCATAGCCACGATGAGCATAACTTATATTGACCAAGATAGCCATCGTTATAAGTTGAATTAGTGAGATTTTCATAATCTTGAAAATCGTTTTTTTAGTAAGAATTTTAGACATACATTTGTTCGTTTTTGTTTGTTAAGGATAAGACACGTTAATCCAATTGCTTAGGCAATTGGGCATTTTAATGGAGAAGATGTGACCGCATCTTTTCCTTTCTTTACTTACAACCTTTTGATTCAATCACAATTTGTGCATCAATTTCTTTGTAGGTTCCACCGATTATCCTGCAAATCAAGTCTAATTGTACATGAAGTGATTCATCTCTTAATTTTGTGGTGATAAAACAGTTTGACAAAACTTCTTCGTTAAAAATTATTTTAATTCCGTACCGTTTTTCAAGCGTGTCGAAAACCTTACTAATTGGAGCTTCATCAAAATGATTGGGCAAGTTTTTGGTCGAAATTTGAATAATCGGACTTGGTTCTTCCACGAGCCTTTTGTTCAAATTCTCATTATTTCGGTTATAAACTGCTTGCTGATTTGGTAATAAAATTAAAGCATCCGTTTCTGGGTTGTTCAGGTTTATTTCACGTTGGTTAAAAACTGAAACTTTACCCGTTTTAACCTTCACAATCACTTTTTTGTCATTATCAAAAGCTTGAATTCTGAAACTTGTGCCTAAAACTTTCGTAACAACCTCATTAGCGTACACATAAAAAGGTTTTTTCGGATTTTTGGCAATTTCAAAAAATGCGTCACCACTTAAAATAACTTTCCGTTCATAACTTCCAAAGTGGTTTGGATATGTCAGCTTACTATTTTTCTCCAAGATGACAGTACTCCCATCTTCTAATTCGATTCTTAAAGGGATAGTATCCTTATTGATTCGCTCCGTTATGGCATTTTTACTTTCAATTGATTCTACCAAAGCTTGATAAGTAACTCTTTCTTTGGGTTTATTATGCCAGACAAGCCAACTGATTCCAAACGTAATAATTAAACTTGCTGCCCATTTTAAAGGTAGTCTTCGCCAGAATTTTACTACCGGTTTTTCAGTATCATCGTTGTTATGCATACTGGTAAGCACCTTATCCCAAACATTTTTTTTATTTAATATCAAAGCCCCTTCTTCTTCAATCGAATTAATTTCTAGAATGTATTGCTGTGCTTCATGGGCAATCGCAACCAGATCTGGGTTTTCAATCAAGAACTGTTGCCATTCAGTTTGATTTTCTTTGAAAATCACCCATCTGACAAATAACTCATCATTTAAAAAGTCCTGTATCTGGTGATAATTATATTTCATCTTGTTTAAAATCTAAATGATTGTTATTTATGTAAGGTAAGGGTTTTGAGAAAAAGTAACCATTGATTGAAAGTTATTTTAAAAAAAATATCCAAAACATTTTTGAGGATGTTTTGGATATGAAAAAAACCACACAATTTGTAAATCAGCAAAAGAAAATTATGGTTAGAGAAAGCAAGTTTTTTAATGAAAT